>JAILNG010000195.1 GCA_024691875.1 Lachnospiraceae bacterium
CAAGGCTTGCCGTAATGATCAGATAAATTTCAATGCTACCCACGCTTTTTTCCTCCATGATGCGAGTCTACCACATTCCATCTTTTTAACAACCTCTGTTCTCTCAATTATACAAATTCAAAGTTGAAATGTCATTATAAACATCAAAAAAGCCGGCATTTCTGTCGGCTTGTCTTGCTTTTCCCTATTTTTCAAATGTTATCCTGATGCCTCCGCTGGTTGTGGTAATGTCCAGCTTCTTTTCACCGGTTCTGGTGTTGGTAAGATTTGAACTGCCGCTGCCCGTTGTGGTAATAACCGAGAAATCCGACTCTTTTCCTTTTACAGAACCCCTTACGCCACCGCTGCTTGTGTGGAATTCACCTGCAGAACCGATGTCGAGTCTTTCAAGGCTCACCGCGCCCGAAACGGATTTTGTATATATGGTTTCCAGCTTTACATCAATGTACTTTTGTGCACCGGAGCCGCTTTCGCTTTTCACGTTTTCCGCACTTGATTCTTCCAATTTGATGAGTCCGCTGACGCTTGTAAGTTTAATATTCCCGGTAACCGTCATTTCATAGCATCCGACTGCACCTGAAGATGCACTCACATCTGCATTCTTTGCTTCGATCTTTCTGATCTCATTGGCGCCGGATGTGGTTGATGAACTGAAGTCTTTGCATTTAACGTTAGTGATCTCCACTCTTCCGGAGCTTGCTTCCGCGCCGAAATCTCCCGCAACCTCGGCATCTTTCAGCTTGATCATTCCGCTTACAGAGCTGCTCTTAAATTCTGCCGCTTTGATGTTATTGATCTCCACTCTTCCGGAGCTTGCTTCAACCTGCAGATCTCCGACAACTTCGGCATCATTCAGTTTAAGCGATCCGCTGACTGTGGAAACATCTAATTTCCCGGCTTTTATATTATCGACCTTTACAGCACCGGAGCTGCTTTCAACGACAACGTTTGTTCCTGTGATCTCCCGGACTTCCAGACCGCCACTGATGCCTTTAATGATGAGCTCGCCTTTAAAATCCTTCGGCAGAACGATCTCCGTTGCATAATCATTCACATCAAAGCTTATAAAGTCAAAACGGATTCCCTTTTTTTGTTCTCTTTTAAAGTTCAGCTCACCGTTCTTATCTTCCACAGTCACCTCTTCTGCTTCCTCGTTCAGGAAGTATCTGACCTCGGCCTTTTCCACATCCTTAACCGTAACCCTTGCCTTGTAGCAGGTCTCGTTCACCACAAGCTTGTCGATATCGTTAGTGCACACAAAGCTCTTTTCCGTCATGTTTTTGTTAATGATGATCATGCCATTATCTCCTTTATATTCTCCTTTAAATAAAAGTCTGCCCGTGATCAGGAGCAGAATCCCCACTCCGCATGCTGCCAGCGCAATTATTGTCGATTTTTTCATACTCTTTACACTCCTTATATCTTTATTTAAACAACACCTTTTTGATTCCCGAAAGCATCTTCGTGAAAACCGTTCCTGTTCCCTTAAAAAATACCAGACAAGGTTTGAAGATCAGGAAAGAAACGCTTCCCAACACCAATGCTCCGCCAAATTCTTCAAATATTCTCGATACAGCCGATACTCCGTTGAATCCCGTCACTCCTCCGATCAGGAAGCACAACGCCATGAGCGGTATCAGCAACACTACCAGCGCAGCCAGCAGCACCAGGAGCCAGTACAGCAGGCATATGACTGCGAAACAGGTTACTATCACGATGGCAAGCGGTAACCAGACAGGAAAGCCCAGAACAGCAATGATGATCCAGATCGCACCTTTTCCGTCATTGTCAGCCTTTGCCTTGCTCTGTTGCACCTTTTCTTTTACCAATGTGGTCACAGGCTTATCCCATGCAACTTCCTTAACAATTTCCTGAATGGAACCGAGCGAAGCGGTGGCTTCTTCTTCCGTCATTCCTTCCTCGATCCTGTCGCAGATCAATTCATCATAAAACTGCAACATGTTATCGACATTACTGAGGTTTTGCCTTTCAAGCTCTGTTTTTAAAGCGCTCAAAAACTCTTCCTTACTCATTTTTTTCTTCCCTCTCCTTAACTATAAACTGATAAATCTTCACTATCTCCGCCCACTCTTCAAGTAATTCCGAAATCTTTTCCCGACCTTTGTCGGTGATACGATAGTACTTTCTGAGCCTTCCGTTGTGTTCCATACTGAAAACTTCCAAAAGCTCTGTCTGTTCCAGCCTTCGTAAAATGGGATACATGGTGGATTCACTGATCTCGATAAAATC
>JAILNG010000197.1 GCA_024691875.1 Lachnospiraceae bacterium
CATTTTATCCTCCTTAATTCTTTATTTCAAGGAGGTTGACCTCCCTGAGAATATATATATACCCAGAAAGGAATGCAACTTTTCCAGTCCAAGTATAATATGCTAAAGTTTTTTTTTCAAGAAAAAGTCTAATAAAACAACCGGACGCAAAAAAAGCAGAGCTTTTCGATGCGTTCCATTATTAAGGGTATAATTCCTTATACCCTCTGATTACATCGATCAGTCTGCCTCCTGATCAACCATTATTATATCCTCATGCCCCTCTCGTATGAAGATATTCAGATATTTTGTTATTGATAGATATTATATATAAAAATAGTTATGAATTCAACCCTTACCGCACCATATTTCCAATTTCCCCCACAAAAAACCGCCGCCCCATTTTCGGGAACGGCGGTTTTCTTTACAAGATCAATTAAAGATCTGAATGTACTTTTCAAGCACATCTGCAGCTTCATCGATATCGTTGGTCTTATCCTTAACGTGATTGATCGTAGCTGCGATGTTTGTAACACTGGCGCTGCACTCCTGGCAGGAGGCGGCGTTCTCTTCGGCGATGGCGCTGAGATCCGAAACAGCGGAGACAACGGTTGTCTTGGCTGCATTCAGGGATTCCGTATCACGAGAAATGCTGGTGATCTGAGTTACGGAGAGATCAACCTGCTCCTTAAGAAGCTTGAAGGATTCTCTGGTAGCCATGACCTTTTCCTGCTCTGACTTTATGATACCGCCGATCTCGCCGATAACCTGAGATGACTCGGCTGAAAGGCTGACGATGTCTTCAACGATCTCATTGATCTGTTTAACGGATTCTGCGGAATTTGCAGCAAGTGTTCCGATCTCATCCGCTACAACCGCAAAGCCCTTTCCTGATTCTCCTGCTCTTGCAGCCTCGATCGAAGCGTTCAAAGAAAGGAGTCGGGTCTTGTTTGCTATGCCCGAGATCATGTCTGTAGCGGCTGTTACACGAACAATGGCTTCGTTCAGCTTGCTCATGTGCTCGGAAATGTTCGTTGCGGACTCTACAGACCTTAAAGATGCCTCGTAAACATCGGAAAGATCCTTGGAGGAATTCTCGGAAATCTCGTTCATGAGTCTGGAAGATTCATTCAATGCGTTTACGCTGCTTACAACGGATTCGATGTTGTTTCCGATACCGATGACCTGACCGTTGATGGTCGAAATAGTGTCCTCAAGGGAACATGCAGTGTTTGAAAGCTCGTTTACAACCGTATCGATAACATCCGCACCGCTTGCAACATCCGTGCAAAGAGTTTTGTTCTCAAGAACTATCTCCTTCAACGAAACAGAACTCTTTTTGATGTCGTTTACTATCTTATTCAGGCTGTCCCTGAGTTTCTTTGACGATTCGATTATCTCGGAAGTCTCCTTCAGCTTGGATCTGATCTCGATCTCATCCGATATCTTGGCCTCCGCCAGTCGTCCGGTGGCGTCACAGACCTTCTGCAAAGGCTTCGTTACATAATTCGAAGCAAAGATCACGCCCACCGCGAAAACAACTATGATCAAAAGCGCAACGATGATGAGCTGATCCATAAGGGAGGAAACTGCTGCGGAAATGTTTTCATCGGGCTTTCCCGCAAAGACCATCCCCACACGTTTTCCGTTTTCGTCATTCAACGGCTTGTAGCAGACTGTGTAGGATTTGTTGTAGATCGTAACGCCTTCCTTAATAACAGTTTTTCCGCTGCCGTAAACATCGCTTGTGATCTTTTCATCGGCTGTGGTTCCAAATGCTCGTTTACCTGCCTCATCTTTAATGGATGAAATGTATCTGGTCACGGAGCCATCGGGATAAGCTTTAAAGATCGTCATTTCCACATCTTTTTCTTTTGCTGAATCGATGTATTCGTAATCGCTGTCTGTTACCTCAATAGCCGTTGTGTTCGACCAATCCGCCCCAAAGTAGGTTGCCAGTGAATCTGTGTAAATGTCCAGAATATCCTTGGTCTCTGCCTTCATCTCATCCGTGATCTTTGACACGCTGACCGCAGTGGATAATACAAGTGCCACAACGAGAGGGAATAATCCGATAAAGAGAAGAATTGTACGCATTTTTAAATGTTTTTTCATACGTCTGTCCTCCTAACTCGCAATCACATATAAAAATGACTGTGTTTATTTGGTTTATTATATCATATTTCGACATATCGAAATAGAATATACAGGCAGAATTTATAAAAAAGTCAAAAAAAACAGGCATATGGTCCGCGAACCATATGCCCGGTCTTTAGTATCTGATCTTAAAAAACTTGTGAGCAAAATTGGAAGAGATGAGGTAAACCGCCACGAAAGCCGCTGTGATCAGGGCGATCAAAGGCAGGTGAGTCAAAATGTTTCCTCTGATAAAAAGGAAGAGGAGTCCGAGCGCCTGGCTCAGGTTGTTCGTAATGATGCAAACCGGATTTTTGATGGTGATACTCTTTGTGTAGGGCTGCACGTAGTAGTACATCAGCCACTGGTAGGTGTCGTTGATGATCAGGATCGGCGGGCAGACCAGGATGAATTTGAGGAAATCATCGGCCGGCAGACGGATCCCTGAGGTCAGGAGGAAGACCACAACGTAAACCGCAATGCACACAAGGATCACAAGGTCCATGAGAAGCGTCCTCATGTATCTCGAGATCATAATGCTGCGGACAGTGAGCTTGTTGTAAAGCTTGAACTGAAGCATGTAGATGTCAATACTCCTGAAGTAGTAGCTTGAAAAAGTGGCCGCCATGGACATGCTGAGGCAGACGGAGATAAGAATGGGAGTATACTCAAAAATGTTTCCCGCATTCACGTTGATCCACCCTGTACGTATGCAAAGGCCAAGGATCACGGCGATCACGCCTTCCAAAACGAAGTTGTTGATGACAGAGTCGCGGAAGAGCTTTCTGTATCTCTTTCTGAAAGTCGAATTCAGGTACTCGATGGGCGACTTTTGCTTGTTCGCCTCGAAGTACGCCTTTCCCTCTTCCGGTGTGATGCTTTTAAGGATAGAATCCCCCTCGTTAAGATCCGCGGAACCACCCACAGTGATGGTCACAAAGCCCTTGTCGGTGTACTTGATCGCCATCTTGTCGTACAATTCGTAGCTGTTTTGATAGCATATGCAGAAAACAACGACGGGCACGCTCAGAACAAAGAGCACAATGATCAATATGTTATTGTAGGAGATCCTGCTTAAAACTTTTGTGAAACACAAGGCATATGCAATGCCTATGCACGCAAGGTTCGTCCACATGCGCACTCTTTTATGGATGATGTGATTCTTTCTTTTAAACATCTCAAGATAGAGAACATTTGTCAAAAGCCGGCTCGCTATCCTCAGAAGCGTGAGTGCAACGGCTGTGGGAATGTCCCTGAAAATGTAGTAAATACCGAAAATGATGAACACATCATCAATGACATTTTCCTTGAGTGTCTTGTATTTGTAGTATCTTGTGGGATCCACCATAAAGTGGTGGATGAACATGTAATCCTCTTTGCTGCATCTGAATATTGAGCTGCCGTTCAGAGCGGATGCTACAACGTTCAGCAGAATGAACAGACCGAGGAAGGTTCCCTCATGCAGTTCTTCTTCACTTAATGCGATCCTGGGTGCATAGTAAATGAAGATTATGGGAACCAGACTTGAGCGCAGCAGATTCTTTATCACGGTCACCAGAAGTCCGCCCCAGGACAGCCACTTTTTCATATCGTACTTTCCGTAAAGACTCTGCGGGATCAGTTTTCCGATGAGCGGAATGCTTCTCAGCATGTAGATGAACGTGTTTGTGGCGTTTGCGATCTGAATCCTGAAATATTTTTCGTAATCCATGGCCACCTCACTCCGTCAATTCGTCAATGATATATTGCTCAAATTCGGATGAGTGGATGTCTACGTCGCTCATCAGCTGCATCTTTTTGTCACGAAGCAGAACGATCTCATCGCTGATGTCCTGCGCAAGCTGCATTATGTGGGTGGACATTACGATGATGTGCTCGCCCTTCATCTTTTTAAGAGCTTCCTTGATCTGATGCGAAACAATGATGTCAAATGAAGAAAGCGGCTCATCCAGAAGAATGACCTTAGGCTTTCTTACAAGGCAGCAAAGGAGCTGGATCTTGTTTTTCATACCGAAAGAATAGTCTCTGATAAGTCTGTGCCTGTCCTCTTCATTGATCTGAACCATGTCAAAGTAGGAAGCCACCACTTTTTCGTCATCTTCGCCGTGAAGCATAGCAAAGAAATACAAAAACTCATAGCCTGTAAGGTAATCCGGAAGTGTGGGAGTGTCCAGTACCAGTCCCACGTCATCGAACTTGAGGTTTCTTCTTTTTCCGTCTTCGTCCTCCAGCTCGACTTTACCGCCTTCGTAGACAAGATCTCCGTCGATGCAGTTAAAGAATGTGGTCTTTCCGGATCCGTTAACGCCGATAACGCTGTAGATCTTCCCCTCTTCAAATGTAATGTTTACGTCCTTAAGAACGTCCTTTTTTCCGTAGCTTTTGTTTAAGCCCGTGATAACTAATTTTTGTCCCATCGATTTCCCCCTTATATAGCGGATGATCCGCCTAATTACAGTATATCAGAATAGCATAAAAGCCGGCTGATGAAAACAGCAAATCTGTCTTTATAATAAAAAAAGTGCCCTAAGGCACTTAAATCTTTTATTGTCCGCGCTGTCCCTGGCGACGCACTGCCTGTCCGCCCTTAACATTGGTGTTTACAGCACCGCTGTTAAACTTTCCTGCGCTCTTTCCACCGCTCATTGCGGGATTGGGATTTGCTTTTTTGTTTCCTCTTGCCATTGCCTCAAAGCCGGCCTGACGATTGCTTTTATTGTTCATAATATATTCCTCCGTGTTTCACTCGGCCCTGAGTCCGGCCAAATCCGCATCAGCCTGTAACCAATGCCCTTGACTGGATTATAGCACCGCTTTTTTCACTTGTCCACAGAGACTTTTCAGTGTTTCAAAATTTTTACGCCTTATGAAACGCATTCAGAACCCGCTTTTTGTCCGTGGTCCAAAGGGGTGTGACCAGCAGTTTTCTCGGCCCGTCTCCCGTCAGTCTGTGAACCACGGTTTCCGGCGGCAAAAGTCCCACCAGTTCCTTAACAAAGTCCACGTACTCTTCCATTTCGTACTCACGGATGATCCCCGGATCCTTCACATACATGTCGTAAAGCGCTGTTCCCCGTAAGACATGCAAAAGCTGCAGCTTGATCCCGTCAAGTACAGGCTCCAGATTTGCCAGATACCTTACAGTCTCCCTCACGTCATCCTTGCTCTCCCCCGGAAGCCCGATGATCACATGAACGATCACTTCGATCCCCGCATTTTTAAGTTTCTTATAGGCCTCGTCAAAAACGTTAAGCCTGTAGCCTCTGTTGATGAGCTCAGCTGTCCTTTCATGTATCGTCTGCAGGCCCAGCTCCACCCACACAGGTTTCACTTCGTTAAGCCTTTTCAGCATTTCGATCACGTCATCTCCCAGGCAATCCGGCCTGGTTCCCACAGAAAGCACCAAAACATCCGGATCTTCCATTGCTTCCGAAAACAGCTTTTCCAGTCTTGAAACATCTCCGTAGGTGTTGGTGTGTGACTGAAAGTAAGCGATATACTTCCCGTTTTTGATCTTTGCCGCCACTTTCTCCTTCGCTGCCGCCAGCTGCTCCTTAACGGAGGCGGTAGAGCAAGCATATGCCTGCTCGGCACAGAAAATACAGCCCCCGGTCCCGCAGGTTCCGTCGCGGTTTGGGCAGGTGCAGCCCGCGTCCAGGGAGATCTTGTATACTTTTGTTCCGAATCGCCGCTTCATTTCGGCGTCCAGCGAATGGTAGATCATTTTGCTACTCCTCGGACCTCACGTAGAGTGTGAAGTGATTCTTTTTGTAATCCAGCATGCCCTCGTTCTTCATCTTGGAAAGCTCCGAACTCATGGCGCTCCTGTCCACAGCCAGGTAATCCGCCAGCTGCTGACGATCCAGGCGGATGTCAAATTCCTTCTTTCCCGCAGCAATGGATGCCTCGGTCAGGTAGGAGATCAGCTTCTCACGGGTGGATCGCTTGGAAAGATGTCGGAGCTTCTGAGTCAGCGCTCTGTTGCGGGTTGAAAGCATAAGGATCAGGTTGTCCTTCACGCTGTTGTGGCACGCGCAGCCCTTGTCGCAGACCTTCACCAGCCTGTCGGCGTCGATCATCAAAACGCAGGAATCCTCGATAGCGACCACGTTTGAGGGAACGACCTCCTCGTCATTTATG
>JAILNG010000005.1 GCA_024691875.1 Lachnospiraceae bacterium
CGATCCAGAACACCGTCGTTCAACAGGTTCTGAACCACATTTGCCTGGAATGCACGGAAGATGTTTCCTGCGCCGAAGTGGATCCAGACAGGTGCTTTTTTTGTTGCTTCGATCATTTTTTCACGATCGAATTTGGGAAGAGCGTAACCTAAAGCTTCCCATTCTTTTGTATTTTTTAAATCCGCGTTGTTTAACTTCATGACTACCTACTTTCTTGTCTGGCTTTTTTCAATCGCTTCCCAAAGTCCGTTAAGGTAAGTTGCGCCGAGGGCACGGTCGTAAAGTCCGTAGCCGGGCATAGCAACTTCGTCCCAGATCATTCTGCCGTGGTCGGGACGGATGGGGCCGTCAAAGCCGATGTCGTAGAGAGCCTTCATGATCTCGTACATATCAAAAGAGCCGGTGCGTGAAAGATGAGGAGCTTCCTCAAAATCAAGATGTCCGGGTTCTGTGCAGTTGAATTTAAGGTTTCTTACGTGTGCGAAGTGGATCCTGCCCTTCAAGGATCTGATCATGTCGGGAAGATCGTTCTCAAGGTTCGTACCGTAGGAACCGGAGCAGAAGGTGACACCGTTGTGCGGGTTGTCAACCATCTTCATCATACGAAGGATGTTTGCCTTGTTGATGATGATCCTGGGAAGTCCGAAAACGCTCCAGGCGGGATCGTCGGGATGGATCGCCATGTTGATGTCGTACTTGTCGCAGACGGGCATGATCCTTTCAAGGAAGTACTTAAGATTTGCAAAGAGCTTCTCGGCGTCTACGGTTGAGTACATTTCAAAAAGCTCCTTGATCTTTGCCATTCTTTCGGGCTCCCATCCGGGAAGAACCGCACCGTTGGAATCCTTTGATATGGCTTCGAACATGTTTTCGGGTGTGATCTTGTCAATGGCTTCCTGGGAGTACGCAAGTCCTGTGGAGCCGTCAGCCAGCTTTCTTGCCAATTCTGTTCTGGTCCAGTCAAAAACGGGCATAAAGTTGTAGCACACCATATGAATGTCTTCAAGACCCAGGTTTTCGAGGGTCTGAATGTAATTGTCGATGTAAAGATCGCGGTCGGGGGTTCCAACCTTGATGGCGTCATGAATGTTAACGCTCTCGATACCGGAGATGTGAAGTCCGGAAGCTGCGACTTCATTCTTCAGGGCTTTGATTCTCTCTCTGCTCCAAACCTCACCCGGGGTTGTGTCGTAGAGTGTTGTGATTACTCCCGTTACGCCGGGAACCTGTCTGATCTGCTTCAAGGTTACGGTGTCAAATTTTGACCCGAACCAACGCATTGTCATTTCCATTTTCTTCTCCTTTGAGGTATAATATGTATTAACAGGGTAACTGTTTTCTTATACACAATGCTTCAAAATACGGAAAGCCTGCTTTCTGACGGATGAGAGCATTGCATTTTGGTGGATTATGAGAAGATTATATAATCGGTAGAAAATATTTTCAACCGAATTATTTTCATAATATAGGTAAAAATGCTTTATTTTAAAAAGGAAGGTAATGAAAATGAGAGACAGATATTACTTTAAACTGATCGGCTTTGGTCTGCTTCATTTTTTAACGGATTTCATGTGCCACTTCTATGCTTTCAGATACGTGAAAAGCGAGCTCGGGGCGGATGTGTTTACTGTCTTTCTTGCATATAATTTCGTGGCCTTTGCTCTTCAATGTCCCATCGGCTTTTTCTTTGACAAGATGGACCGGAGGATATCAAAAGAGGTGGCGATTGCAGCAGGTGCCCTTTTGATCATTTCGGGATACGGTATCAGAATTGAAGCGGCGGCCGTAACAGCCGGACTCCTGCTCTGTGCACTGGGAAATGCCTGCCTTCACGTGGCCGGCAGTCAGGGCGTGATACGGGAAGGAAAGAAAGGACTGTCCGGCGGCGGAGTGTTCATTGCATTCGGGGCGCTGGGCGTAGGACTGGGCGATTACTACGGACTGAACGGCATCAAGCACCAATATGCCTTTGTGGGCCTTTTGATCTTTTTGATCGTTGCGACGATCTTTGTTGTGAAGATCATTTTAAAGGTCAGGAAGACAGAACTTAAGACAAACAAGAATCTCATAAGCCTTGACAAGGAAAGCATGATCTGCCTTTTCATGTGCCTTATAGCTGTTTTTATCCGTTCTTACGTGGGATTTCTTCTGCCAAAGGGATTTAATGAGCTGATCACCGGGAATGCGGCCGAGAATGTGAGCCTTTTCAAAGCGATGCTTCCGAACATAGTGGGCTTTATCGGAAAAGCGATGGGAGGCATTGTTGTTTCGCTTTTGATGATCGCTGTCGGAGGAAAGGATCTGAGAAAACTCAATTACATCTACGGAATCTCGGCATTGATGGCTTCCACTCTTTTGTTGGGTGCGTTCGGAGATGTTCCTGCCTGTGTGTTTATCGGAAATCTCTTTTTTCATTCACTGATGCCCGTAACCTACTATGAGATTTTTTGCATATTGCCGCAGACTCCGGGATTTTCGCTGGGCTACACCACGCTGGCTCTATTTGCGGGAATGATCCCCGCGCTTGCAATTACGCCGCCTGCGGAATACAGAACGATCCTGATCGCAATCTTTAATGTGCTTGGCGCAGTGGGATTGGCGCTGGCTTTTAAAATGTATCTTAACAGAGGGAAAGGAGAGAAGGGGATAAAATGCAAAAGTACGTGATCTCCGCGATCCTGACGCTTCTTGTTGAAGGGACCGTGAGTGGTGTTCTGACGAGGAACAAAGACTGGGTGATCTACGTCTCACTGGTTAATCTTGTTACAAATCCGGCCGTAAATCTTTTATACAATGGCCTTAAGCCTATTATGGGACATGACGGGAGAATGGTTCTTACGGCGGTTCTGGAAGTGGCGGTGGTGATCACGGAAGCTATACTGTTCCATAAATACAGAAAAAAAGAAAGGCCGGGTTTAAAGCCGTTAAGCAAAAAAGCCTGCCTGTTCTGCTCTTTGATCCTTAATGCATCGTCCTACTTTGCGGGAGTGCTGTTACAGAAGGCTATCTAGAATTTAATAAAAAAATCGCAGCTGTCTGATACGGATCGAAGATCCGAAGTGTCATCATACAGCTGCTTTTTATTCTTCATCGTCTGTGTCGGGGATCACAAATGTGATAGTGGTTCCCACATTAGGAGTGCTATCTATATAAAATGCACCATGCATCATCTCTTCAATACGTCTCTTGGTGTTTACAAGTCCGATGTGACTTCTGGTGGTGTCTGAAGAGGTGAGGGAGGAAAAACCTGTACCGTTGTCGATGATCTGAACAACGTGGTGATCGTCTTCCGTATAGGAACGGATGATCACCTTGCCTCCGGGCTCTGTCCGCTTTCTGATACCGTGCTTAATGGCGTTTTCAACCATAGGTTGAACCGACAGGGAAGGAAGCTGGAAATTTGTATCGTTAATGTCGTATTCAACTTCCAGATCCGGGAAGCGAAGCTGTTCGATCTTTGTGTAGGTTTTGGTGTGCTCCAGTTCCTTAATGAAATCCACCGGAGTAGTCAGATCCAGAGAGTCCATGTTTGTTCTGAGGTAGGAAGAAAACTCCGTAATAACGGTCTGGGCCTGAGCGGGATCCTGCCCTATAAGTGCTTTGATGGTGGTCAGGGTGTTGTAGAGGAAATGGGGCTGGATCTGAGACATCATAATGGCAATCTTGTTCTTTGCAAGCTCAGCTTCAAGCTCTGCCTGTTTGGTGGCGTTGAATTCAAGGAAGTGCTGCCCCTCGATCTCGTAAAGCAGGTAAACCGAAAGTGCGGTAATGGGCCACAAAATGGAAACACCCTCTGCTGCCACCTGAACAAATGAGGAAATGATGGGGGCAACCATTACGAAAAGCAGGATCTCGTTCTTTTTACGTGAAGGCCGGTTCTTATCGCGGACAACAGTAAGAATTATCAGAATGAATGAAACAACTATGTAAACATAGCTGAACAGAATGTTCCAATAATAGAAGGGACCTTTTTGAAGAGTTAAAGTTTCGTTGATCTCAAAGACAATTCCGGTAAAGGGATTGATGAAAGCAATAATGATGAATTCCGCAACCAAAGGGATGGAAAAAAGATAGCAATACCTTGGGAATGGAAAAGGCGGACGCTTTGAAAATCTGGTTTTTGCCAAAAGGAACCATTGCCAGCAGAAAACAGCCTGAGTGATGAAGTAGACCGAGGTGGCAAAAAGGGCAAAGTACCAGGCAACAACGGTGTGGTATCCGAGGACCGTGTGGATCACGGCGTTGGAGCCCAGGATCGTACTGATGGAAACCATCATACTTCTGAACAGGTAACTGTCGCGCATTTCGAGATGGCCCTTTTTGTCCGTAAACCATATGACTGTAAGGACCAGCAATGCTCCGAGATCCAGAATAATATTAACATGTGAAATATTCATAAACTCCACCTCCCCGCCACAGCCCCGTAGTTGCAAGTCTGTCGATCAGGTCAATACTATAATAAGTATAAATATTTTAAACTGTATTTACAACAGAAAATCTTTACCTAATATAGTCAGATAGTGTCAAATTCTTAACAATACGATCGATATTTTTGCATGTTATTGTTCGCATAAAGTAATTGATTAAGAACTTTACCAAAAATCATGAGAATAAACAAGGGTACTCAGTCTTGAAATGGTATGTGAAAAATGCTATCATACACGAGACCATATTGTGAAAACGGAGTAAATATGCAAATAGAGATCGACGGATACAATATTCATTATAACATAAAAGGCGATGGCAAAAAATCAGTAATTATTCTACAGGGATGGGGGACAAAATCAGAGATTTACGAAGTTGTCGTCAATGCTCTCTGTGACAGATACAGAGTGATCTCGCTTGATCTTCCCGGATTTGGAAGCAGTACTGAACCCAGAGAAGCCTGGGGCGTTGATGACTATAAAAATTTTGTAGTAAAATTTGCAAAAGCTTTGGACACGGATTCCGCTGTTTTGATCGGTCATTCCTTCGGGGGAAGGATCATTATCAAACTGGCGGCGGAAAAGAATCCCGCCCTTAACATTGAGAAGATCGTTTTGATCGACAGCGCAGGCATAGTAAATCCTAAGAGCTTTAAAACAAAGCTTAAGATCGCACGCTACAAGGTGCTGAAAAAGCTGGCGGGACTAAAGATCGCAAATTTCTTCTTCGGACAGGCAATAGAAGAATGGAAGAAGCGTCAGGGCTCTGACGATTACAGAAATGCAAGTCCGATCATGAAGCAATGTCTTGTAAAAGCCGTTAATGAAAATCTTAAGGGACTTTTGCCCGAGATCGACCGGGAAACTCTGCTGATCTGGGGAGACAAGGACACAGCCACTCCTCTTTCCGACGGAAAAGCTATGGAAAAGCTGATACCGGGCGCGGGGCTGGCGGTCATTCCCGGAACGGGACATTTCTCTTTCCTGGAGAATCCCGAGCTGTTTAAGAAAATTATTAATGCCTTTCTTTAAAAAGGCAAAGGGATGGTAATAGTTTGTTCGATTATCCTTTTTTGACAATATCATACTTTGTATTATTTTTATTTGAAGGTGTGGTTTTTTGGTTCTGTCTGCGTTACAACATTCACATGTTCCAGCAGAACGGATACAAGAACAGGGAACACTTCAAATGGCTTAAGGAAAACTTTTCCAGACAGCGCTTTTTGTTACTGTATGCCTTAAGTTTCGTCCTTGTTTTGTGCCTGAATGAGCACCCGGCAGCGGTGTTGGCAGCGATGGTTCCCGGTGCGCTCGTGCTTTGGGGCTATCTGATGCTAAAAAAAAGCAACACGAAAAAGAAGCTGGTTTTCACGGATCGAGTAAAGAGGCTCATAACCTGTAATCTCTTAATTGTTACGATCCTTGCAGCGATCCCTGTCGTTCTTTGCTTTGCAAAGGGCTTTTACATTAGCGGATTTACTTTCGGAACAACAGGTTTTGTCTTTCTCACATTGCTCCAGCCGTTAATTCTCATAGCCTGCAATCTTTTAATGAAGCCCGTGGAAAAACACGTTAACAACGGCTTTATAAAAGATGCAAAAAAACGACTGGCGCAAAACCCGAACCTCGTTGTTATCGGAGTTACGGGAAGCTACGGAAAGACCAGTCTTAAATTTTTCCTTAAGGAACTATTGTCCGAGAAATTTAACGTTCTTGCGACTCCTGAAAGCTTTAATACGCCCATGGGAGTGGTCAGGACGATAAGAGAGAGCCTTAAATCCACCCACGAGATCTTTATCTGCGAGATGGGTGCGAAGCATGTGGGTGACATTAAGGAGATCTGCGACATCGTGCACCCGGATCACGGAGTCATCACATCGGTGGGACCTCAGCATCTGGAGACATTTAAAACAATAGAGAATGTCAGAAAGACAAAATTTGAGCTGGCCAATGCTCTTCCTTCCGAAGGGAAACTCTTTGTGAACGGAGATTCGGAAGAGGCAAGAAAAGAAGAGGGGAATTTTAATCGTATTTATTATGGTGTGGACACCAAAGACGGATACTATGCAAAAGACATTTCTCTTTCTCCTTCGGGAACGGATTTTACCGTGGTTGCTCCCGACGGAAGCGAAGAGAGATTTCATATGCATTTGATCGGATACGTAAATGTGCTTAACGTGCTGGGCGCAATTGCTGTTGCTCATTCTTTCGGAATACCGCTTTCGGAATTGGCGGTACCCGTGAGAAGATTGATCCCGGTGGCTCACAGGCTTGAGCTCAGAGAGCACGGCAGCTTTACGATCATTGATGATGCCTACAATTCCAACCCCGTGGGATCCAAAGCGGCGGTGGAAACATTGAAGGAATTCGACGGAGTAAGAGTCTTGATTACTCCGGGAATGGTGGAGCTGGGCTCCAGAGAAGATGAACTTCATTACAAATTCGGAACCTACGCAGCACCATGCTGTGATTACATCCTTTTAGTCAACCGATACAGAACAAAGGAAATTAAAAGAGGCGCCCTTGACAGCGGTTTTCCGTCGGACAAGCTTTTTGAGTTTGACAAGTTTACGGAGGCGATGAATTTCGCGTGCACAAAGATCAAGGACGAGGGGCACAGGTTCATTTTGCTGGAAAATGATCTTCCGGATGCATTTTAGGGACAAAAGATTTACAGAAAAGAGGCTTTTATATGATCAATTTGGCGGTATTCTTCGGAGGTCGCTCCGTAGAACATGAGGTTTCGGTTATTTCCGCTCTGCAGGCGGTGGCTTGCATGGACAGGGAGAGGTTTAATGTTATTCCCGTTTACATTACAAAGAAAAATGAAATGTATGTGGGAGATGCGGTGGGAGACATTAAAGAGTACAAGAACATTCCGGCGCTTTTAAAGAAATCACATAAGGTTATCATGCTGAATGACGGACGTGACATTGTGCTTACAAGCTATCCGAAGAAGCTTTTCAAAAACACGGAGATCCGCGTGGATGTGGCTTTTCCCATCGTACACGGAACAAACGTGGAAGACGGAGTTTTCCAGGGCTACTTAAAGCATCTGGGAGTTCCTTTTGTGGGCTGTGATGTAATGTCCTCCGCAGTGGGCATGGACAAGTACGTTCAGAAGACTGTTCTTAAGTACAACGACATTCCGGTTCTGGATTGCCTTATGTACACACTTTCGGATTACAGAAACGTAAATAAGATGGTGGAAGAGATCGAAAAGAAGCTGGGTTATCCCGTAATAGTTAAAGCTGCAAATCTCGGTTCTTCCGTAGGTATTACGGTAGCTAATGACAGAGACACTCTTTTCACAGCTATCGATGATTCGTTCAGATACGCCCGCAAGGTTATTGTTGAGCATGCCATCACCAATCTGAGAGAGATCAACTGTGCGGTACTGGGAGATGAAAACGATGCAATGGCATCCGAGATAGAAGAGCCTTTTAAGAGCAAAGAGATCCTGAGCTACAAAGACAAGTATCAATCAGGCGGAAAGGGCGGTTCCAAGGGTATGGCCGGTGTTTCCAGACAGATTCCCGCAGACGTACCCGAAGAAATGAGGGAAAGGATCAGAGATCTGGCTGTAAGAAGCTTCAAGGCTTTGGGCTGCAGTGGTGTTTCCAGAGTAGATTTCATGATCGACACGGACAACAACGCACTTTACTTTAATGAGATAAACACTATTCCGGGTTCATTGGCATTTTACCTTTGGGAGCCTTTGGGAATCCCTTATAAAGAATTACTCAACAAAATGGTGGATCTTGCGCTGAAGCGCGCAAGAGAAGATGAAAAGCTGACCTTCTCCTTTGATACTAATCTGCTTTCCAATAATGCATTTTCCGGAAGCAAGGGAGCAAAGGGAGCAAAAATGTAAGGCGAAATAATGAAGAAAGATGTTTTGATCAAGATATCCGGACTTCACGGCGATCAGAATGAAGACGGTGACATGGAACTCATAGTGAACGGAAGCTTCATGCAGAGTGACGAAAAAAGCTACATAAGTTACGAGGAAACGGATTCCGACGGATCTGTGCACAAGTGCAGGATCAGAGCCGGCCGTGAAGAAGTGGTCTACACGAAAGAGGGACTCCTTACCACAGAGCTCTATTACTGCATTGGCAGACCTTACGAATCAGTGATCTCCACGCCATACGGACAGCTTGATGCGGAAATCGTTACGCAGAAGATCGATTTCAGAGAAAACCCCGATGCACTTCTGGATCTGAGGCTTGACTACCTGTTGACCATCAATAATGAATATGCCTCGGATTGTATAATGAACATTCTGGTTCAAAACATTGAAAAACATTAAAATGAGCGCAAAAAAACCTCCGAACCCTCGGAGGTTTTTAAATGTCAGAAATTATTATCAACCAAACTGCAACTGGATGTCCTTTGTATAAACATCTACATAGCTGTAAGAAGCTGTTTTGATAGTGTCAGCTGCTTCATCAAGCTTGATAGTGAAAATACAAGGATAGGTCTCGGTAATTGTTCCCTCAACAACATCGTACCTGTTGCGTCCCATGTTCTTTGTCACCTTTACGTGGTTTCCTACATTACCCCGGATGCTTCTAACTACAGCACCCATGTCGCCCTGCTGCTTCATAATGTTCTCCTTTCGCGGCCGTCAGACCACTCACGTATTCTCCTGTCTTTTTATTCTAAAACACAAGAGTTAGATGTTAAATTTTCCGAAAACTACTATATCATGTGTTTAATAGTTTGTCAAGGAAAATTAGTGGTTTTTATCAGGGCGAGCCACAAGATATAGAAAAAGGGACTCAGTGAACAGTTAATCCACGTGAGTCCCAAACAGCTGTTAAAGCCGCATTATTTCTTGCTTTTCTTGTCCTTTTTTTCTTCTGCTTCTTTCTGCGCTCTTTTTGCAAGACGTTTAAAGAAGCCCTGTTTTTCCTGAGGAACGTCAAGAGGTCCGCGAAGACCCATAACCTTGATGATGTACATGCCGTTAACCACAGCCTTAACTTCCTTCTTAACGGGAACGTTGTCAAAGATCTTGGCATCACACATGAGAGAGTGAACCTGAGGGCCGACCTTTGCTTTAACGACCGGAACCTTAGAACGCTTTAAGTACCAAGGTGTCTGTTCAAGAACGATGTCAGGGAAACCTGCCTCGGTCATTTTCATACGCTTTTTATCGATGATCAGCATGGAAACCGTCTGAGCGCCGTTCATGATGTTTGCTTCGGCAGCTTCCTGCTTTTTCTGCATCTTGTTACCGAAGATGATGAGAGCGATGAGTCCGACAATGAGGACGCCCAATATTACCAAAAGAACTATGGACCATGTTGCCATAAGGACAACAGGATTTAACATTACTATTGTTAACATGAAAGAAAACCTACCTCCCTAATAAATACAGATCGCGATTTATAATACAGTAAAAACAACTATTTTTCAACATCTTTTTCAGCTGCCGCCAAAGCTTTTCTCTCGGCAATTCTGGAAGGATTCTTCGTGAGATACTTTTCATGGCCTTCGAGCATCTCTGCCACGATCTTCTGGGTGTAAGCACCGACAAATTTAAATTCCTCATCGGAAAGATCCTTTAAGAAGATAGGCTTTCCGTACTCGATCACAGCTGTGGCACGCTTAATGAAAGGCTTGTGGTTTTCAAAGATGTCATCCGCCCCGGAAATCGCTACGGGAATTATGGGACAGCCGGACTTTGTGGAGATCTTGAAACTACCTTCTTTAAAAGGGTTCATTTCTTTTGTCTTGCTTCTTGTGCCTTCGGGAGCAATGAACATTGAGAGTCCGTTATCGATGTTTTCAATGCTCTTAAGGATCATCTTTATTCCGGATCTGGGATCTTTACGATCCAGGAAGAAGCAGCAGCAAAGGTCCATCCACCAGGACAGGAAGGGCACCTTACGAAGCTCCTTCTTGGAAACTATGCCTGTTTGAACGGGAAGGGAAGCGTAGGCCAAAGCAGCATCCAGAATGCCTCTGTGATTTGCTGCGAACATTACGGGAGTGTCCTTGGGAACGTTCTCGAGCCCAAGCTTGATGACTTTGGAGCCGGCGAAAAACAAAACAGCATTGAAGCCTGCCTTAACCACGGGTTGAGCGACCTTGGAGGCAGCAATGGGATTACGGAGTCTCACGAGCTCAAGAATGATCAAAAGCGGAAGGGTAACGATGAAGAAAAGTATCAATGTCAGTCCGGCTGTAATAAGTAAAAACATATGGAATTATCCTCCGTAAAGTCCTTTATTGAATGTCTGCCGTTACATCGGCGGTGGTTTCTGTGTCGTATGTGGGTTCCTCGATGGTATAGAGAGGACTTTCTTCCATCAGATCAGACTGAAGTTCCATCTCGCGGGCAGTTTCATAATCGGAAGGCCAAATAAGATCGCCGTTGGTGTCTCTTCTGTATTGACCGAGACCGTTGGTGACCGGAAGATAGTATTCAACCTCTCCCTGTGCATTAAAGATCAATTCTCCGTCAGAAGCTCTCTTAGGAGTGAGCATTATGGGCATTCCCGCATCGTCAGGTACAAAAGTGCTTCCGTCGGGTGTCATAAGTACCTTTTTAAAGATCACGTTATCGTTTTCATCTCTGACCAGTTCACCCATCCAGCTAACCAGAGGATCCAGGAAGAAGGGATTTCCGGCCGAGTCGTTCCACAGGAAGCCGTTAATGTACAATGCGGGTTTTACCAAAACGAAGATCGAATCTTTGTTGGGGTAAACCTGTCCGTCAAAGTTGGTTACCGGAGGTGCGTAGTAGGTCTTTCCGAAGAAATCCTTTTCAACGACGCCGGTAGGGCTGATCACGAAAGGCAAAATGTAAGGCATATAAGTGCTCTTGTTGATCAGAACGTGTGTTTTGGTTTCATCGGTGTAAACAAGAGTACCGTAGTCCGAATACTCCTTAATATAGATGTTTCCGAATCTTACATCGGATGTGTCGATCAAAGGCGTGGAATCAAGGTACTCACGGGACGTGTCGGAAGGAGCGTTATAGTATTCTTCCAAAGTGAGACCGCTGTTGTAGAGATAGTAGGCAAGGGGGATACCGACGTATCTGATGTGCCAGGGCTCGTAGGCGTAGCCTGTGATGTCCACATCGTCCTCGGAATATCTCAAAATGAAACCATAGCGCCAAGCGTTATCGGATACCCATTTTCCTTCGGGAGATTTTGCAAAGCTGTTTACAAGATCGTAACCGCAGGACTGGCAGGAAATGTCAATTGCGAGTCCGGACTGATGTTCGCTGGTTCCGGGCTGAGCCGAGTAGTAGTTTGTGTGTGAGATACCGTCTCTGACGAGATAGCCTGCATAGAGATTGTATTGGCGATCGTAGGAACGATAACCCGAAACACCTACAATGTTAAGGCCTTTGGTCTGAAAAGCATCGTCGCACATTTCATCAAAGGCTGTGGCCGCGTAGGAACGAAGCTTGTACTTGTCTTCCGAACTGGTCGGATTTAAAGAATGCGAGATCTTAACGAGATCATCCGGTTCGTAATTCTCGGAAAGAGGATGCTCGCGGTTCACAAGGAAAGTGTAATCTGAAGGATCCGTAACGGGCACGATGAAGTCTGTTGCAACCGTGGGGATCGGAGTAGGCGTGTAGGTTGGTGTCGGTGTGTCCGTGGGAGCCGGCGTATCAGTGGGCTCCGGTGTCGGTGTGATCGTGGGTGTCGCAGAAGGTGTGATCTTGATCTCGGGAGTAGGAGTTACCTTCTTTTCCGGAGTGGCAGAAGCCTGAATGATCACTGTGGGCTTTGTATCGGGTGAGGGGGTCAAAAGCTCTGAGGGTGAAACGAAGAAATTCTGTTCACATCCGCCGAGAAGCAGAACAAATGCAAGCGCGGCGCCCGAAAACAGTAATGATTTTGTTTTGTTTAAATTTTTTCTCATATCTGATCTCTTTTCATAAGCCTTTCGGTTTAGTAGCGGGAGTATAACTTCCCATAATCGGAAAAAAGTATAACACTTTTGACATTCTAATGCAAGGCGCGTGAGTTTACCCATAAATTACGCATTCAGTGACACTGCTTGGTAAAAAATCTATTTACTTAATGAGGGTGTTTGTGATAAAATTATAAGTTACAGTGGGAAATTGTGAATAAAATATTAGACTTGGAATTGGGGAACTTGTAATGTACAGATTTTACTTAATGATATTTTTTAATATGCTGAGGATTCCGCGCCTCTTACATCGGCTTAACAAGATGGTGAGAAATAAGGAAAAATACAGTGCCGAAGAAAGACACGCAGAAGTCAGAAGAGTTATCAACATGATCAAGACCGCATCCTTTGTTAAGACAAGGGTGTTCGGAGCGGAAAAACTTCCGAAGGATGAGGGATACATAATGTATTCAAATCACCAGGGTAAGTACGATGCACTCGGCATTTTCTATGCCCATGAGAAACCCTGCTCCGTAGTAATGGACGAAAAGAAGTCCCACATGATACTTACGAGACAGATTATGGCGCTCTGCGACGGTAAAACACTGGTTCTTAACGATCCCAGAAGCGGACTTAAGACGATCCTCGAGATGGCTGAAGAAGCGAAACAGGGAAGAAAGTTCCTGATCTTCCCGGAAGGCGGTTATCATCATAATCACAATACTCTTCAGGAATTTAAGCCCGGATGTTTCAAAGCATCCCTTAAATCAAAGACTCCGATAGTGCCCATCGCACTCGTCGATTCCTACAGAGCCTACGAGGGCTTTGCCATAGGCTTTATCAATACTCAGGTTCACTTCCTTGATCCCATCCCTTACGAGGAATTCAAGGACATGAAGACTCCGGAGATCGCAGAAATGGTGAGGAGCAGGATCGAAGCCAAAGTGAACGAAGTGCTGGAAAACAGAAAGCAAAGAAGAAAATTCAAGTTTTTTTCGTAGTTAATGATCCGCCAAGCGGTGCATATAATATGAATGAAAGGTATAAAAAGCTATGTACAAAAAAGTCGACACGAACATGAATTTTGTGGAAAGGGAAAAAGAAGTTCTCAAATTCTGGAATGAAAACAAGATCTTTGAGAAGAGCATTGATTCGAGAAAGAAATGCCCGACCTACACCTTCTACGACGGACCGCCCACGGCAAACGGAAAGCCTCACATCGGTCACGTTGAAACCAGAACCATAAAGGACATGATCCCCCGTTACCGCACAATGAAGGGCTACAACGTTCCCAGAAAAGCAGGCTGGGACACTCACGGACTTCCGGTAGAGATCGAGGTTGAAAAGCTCCTTCAGATCGACGGAAAAGATCAGATCGAAGCATATGGCCTGGAGCCTTTCATCGAAAAATGCAGAGAAAGCGTTTGGAAATACAAGGGAATGTGGGAGGACTTCTCCGATACAGTCGGCTTCTGGGCAGACATGGAGCATCCCTATATCACATATGACAACAACTTTATCGAGTCCGAATGGTGGGCTTTAAAAACTCTCTGGGACAAGGGTCTTCTTTACAAAGGCTTCAAGATCGTTCCTTATTGCCCCAGATGCGGAACACCTCTTTCATCCGCTGAGGTTTCCCAGGGCTATAAGACAGTAAAGGAAAGATCCGCCATCGCCCGCTTCAAGGTAAAGGGCGAGGAGGCATATGTTCTCGTTTGGACCACCACACCCTGGACACTTCCTTCCAACGTGGCTCTTTGCGTGAACCCCGTTGAGTCCTACGTTAAAGTAAAGTGTGCAGACGGCTACACCTACTATCTGGCTGAAGCTCTTTGCGACACAGTACTCGGTAAGTTTGCAGACAAGGAAAACAACAAGCCTGCTTACGAGATTCTTGAAAGATACAAGGGTAAGGATCTTGAATACAGAGAATACGAGCCTCTCTTCGATTGTGCTGTTGAGCTTTGCAAGAAGCAGAACAAGAAGGCTTTCTACATTACATGTGACGGATACGTTACACTGACAGACGGTACAGGCGTTGTACACATCGCTCCCGCTTTCGGTGAAGACGATGCCAAGGTCGGAAAGAACTACGATCTTCCTTTCGTTCAATTGGTTGACGGCAAGGGCTGCATGACAGCGGAGACAAAGTACGCCGGACTCTTCGTTAAGAAGGCGGATCCGGAAGTACTCAAGGATCTGGATGCAGCGGGACTTCTCTTCGACGCTCCCAAGTTTGAACATGAGTATCCTCATTGCTGGAGATGCGACACGCCCCTGATCTACTATGCACGCGAGTCCTGGTACATCAAGGAGACAGCAGTTCGCGACGATCTCATCAGAAACAACAACACTGTAAACTGGATCCCCGAATCCATCGGTAAGGGACGTTTCGGTAACTGGCTTGAGAACATTCAGGACTGGGCGATCTCCCGTAACCGTTACTGGGGAACTCCTCTCAACATCTGGGAATGCGAATGCGGTAATTTCGAATGTGTCGGAAGCCGTGAGGAACTGAAGAACTTAAGCGGAAACGAAAAGGCTCTTACAGTCGAGCTTCACAGACCTTACATCGACGAGATCACCATCAAGTGCCCCAAATGCGGAAAGCCCATGCACCGCGTTCCCGAGGTTCTTGACTGCTGGTTCGACTCAGGTGCGATGCCTTTTGCTCAGCATCATTATCCTTTTGAAAACAAAGAGCTCTTTGAGCAGCAGTTCCCGGCTCAGTTCATTTCCGAGGCTGTTGACCAGACAAGAGGCTGGTTCCACTCACTTATGGCTGAATCAACCCTCCTGTTCAATAAGGCTCCTTATGAAAATGTCATCGTTCTCGGCCATGTTCAGGACGAGAACGGTCAGAAGATGAGTAAATCCAAAGGAAATGCCGTAGATCCTTTCGAAGCTCTCGAAAAGTTCGGTGCGGATGCCATCAGATGGTACTTCTACACCGCTTCCGCTCCCTGGCTTCCCAAGAGATTCTCCGACAAGATCGTGGTCGAGGGACAGAGAAAGTTCTTATCGACGCTTTGGAATACATATGCCTTTTATGTGCTTTACGCAAACATCGACAATTTCGATCCCACCAAGTACACACTTGAGTACGACAAGCTTCCCGTAATGGACAAGTGGCTTCTTTCCAAGCTCAACTCCACGGTGAAGAAGGTGGACAATTGCCTTGACAAATACGCAATTCCCGAAGCTGCAACAGCTCTTGAAGTGTTCGTGGACGAGATGAGTAACTGGTACGTTCGCCGCGGACGTGAGCGTTTCTGGGCAAAGGGCATGGAGCAGGACAAGATCAACGCATATATGACACTTTGCACAGCGCTTGTTACGATCTGTAAGGCAGCTGCTCCCATGATCCCCTTCATGACTGAGAGCATTTATCAGAACCTGGTCGTAAGTGTTGACAAGAACGCTCCCGAGTCCATCCATCTTTGCGATTATCCCGTTGTGGATGAAAAGATGATCGACACCGAGCTCGAGAATCACATGGATGAAGTTCTTGACATCGTAGTTCTCGGACGTGCGGTGAGAAACGCATCCCTGATCAAGCAGCGTCAGCCCATGGCAAAGATGTACGTCAAGGCAGATAAGGAACTTCCCGAGTTCTTCAAGGAGATCATCGAGGATGAACTTAATGTAAAGAGCGTGATCTTTACAGACGATGTAAGAGCATTCACTTCTTACACTTTCAAGCCTCAGCTTAAGACCCTGGGACGTCGTTTCGGTGCAAGACTCAATGCCTTAAAGGAAGTGCTCGCAAATCTTGACGGAAACGCTGCAATGGACGAACTCAACGAAAAGGGCGTTCTCACAGTAACCGTTGAAGGCGTGCAGGAAGAGCTTTCCAAGGACGATCTTTTGATCGATATGGCTCAGATGCCCGGCTACGTTTCACAGGCTGAAAAAGATGTAACTGTTGTAATGGATACAAACCTTACTCCCGAACTCATCGAAGAAGGATTTGTAAGAGAGATAATTTCCAAGATCCAGACAATGCGTAAGGACTCCGATTTCGAAGTTATGGACAGGATCAGGGTTTACATTTCCGGAAATGACAAGATCGCAAAGCTCGCAGAAAAGAATGCGGATGAGATCAAGGGAGTTGTACTTGCGGATGAGATCATTACGGGCTCTATGAACAATGCAGGCAAGGAGTGGAATCTTAACGGTGAAGATGTAACGCTTGGCGTAGAAAGAGTGTGAGAATGGAAATTTTAAAGGAAGAGCTTCAAAAATCCATAGCCTATAACATGCGTATGCTTTACAGAAAGGACATCGAAGAGGCAACACCTCAGCAGATGTATCAGGCTGTATCCTATGCATTAAAGGATTACATTATTGATATGTGGATGAACACCCACAAGACCTACGAGGAAGAGGATGCGAAGACGGTGTACTACCTCTCCATGGAATTCCTTATGGGAAGAGCGCTGGGCAACAACATCATCAATATGAAAGCACTTCCTGTGGTTAAGGAAGCTATTGAGGAACTGGGCTTCTCCCTTGAAAACATCGAGGAAGAAGAACCGGATCCGGCTCTCGGAAACGGCGGTCTCGGACGACTTGCCGCCTGCTTCCTTGATTCACTTTCCACCCTCGGCTATCCTGCCTATGGCTGCGGAATACGTTATAAATACGGAATGTTCAAGCAGGCCATTGAAAACGGCTATCAGGTTGAACGTCCCGACAACTGGCTGAAGGACGGTTATCCCTTCGAGATAAAACGTGCGGAATACACCGAAGAGATCAAGTTCGGCGGTTATGTTAAGATGATCTCGGGAGATGACGGAAGAGATCATTTCGTTCAGGAAAACTGTCTTTCCGTTCGCGCTGTGCCATACGACATTCCAATTGTGGGCTACAACAACGGTATCGTAAACACCTTAAGGATCTGGGATGCGGAAGCCATCAACGACTTTAACCTTGATTCCTTTGACAAAGGTGATTACCAGCGCGCGGTAGAACAGGAAAACCTGGCCAGAACCATAACTGAGGTTCTTTATCCCAACGATAATCACTATGCAGGCAAGGAGCTGAGACTTAAGCAGCAGTACTTCTTCGTTTCTGCTTCCGTTCAGAGAGCGGTAAAGAAATACATGGAAAATCACGACGATGTGAGAAAGCTTCACGAAAAGGTCTGCTTCCAGCTGAACGACACCCATCCCACTGTAACCATCGCCGAACTCATGAGGATCCTTCTTGATGATTACTATCTCACATGGGATCAGGCATGGGATGTTGTTACAAAGAGCTGCGCCTACACCAATCATACAATAATGAGCGAAGCACTTGAAAAATGGCCCATTGACCTTTTCTCAAAGCTGCTTCCCAGAGTTTATCAGATAATAGAAGAGATCAATCGCCGGTTTATATGCCTGCTTAATGCGGAATATCCCGGAAATCAGGACAAGATCAGAAGTATGGCCATCCTTTACGACGGACAGGTGAGGATGGCAAATCTGGCAATCGTTGCAGGTTATTCGGTAAACGGCGTTGCAAGACTCCACACGGAGATATTAAAGAATGTGCAGTTAAAGGATTTCTACGAGCTTTGGCCCGAGAAATTTAACAATAAGACCAACGGTATCACTCAAAGAAGATTCCTGCTTCACGGTAATCCGCTTTTGGCAGATTGGGTGACAGCAAGGATCGGAGACGGATGGATCACTGACCTTTCTCAGATGGAAAAACTTCTGGAGTACAAGGACAGCGATGAGGATCTGATCGCACTTTCAGTTGTAAAGCAGAAGAACAAAGCACGTCTTGCGAGATACATTAAGGAGCACAACGGGATCACGGTAAATCCCGAATCGATCTTTGATGTGCAGGTTAAGCGTCTTCACGAATACAAGAGGCAGCTTCTGAACATCCTGCATGTAATGTATCTCTACAATGAGATCAAGAGCGGAAATCTCACAGACATGCAGCCCAGAACCTTCATCTTCGGAGCGAAGGCTTCTGCGGGGTACAGAAGAGCAAAGGCCATCATCAAGCTCATCAACAACGTGGGTAACGTCATCAACAACGACGCCTCCATCAATGGATTGCTGAAGGTGGTGTTCATAGAAAATTACAGAGTTTCAAACGCGGAGATGATCTTTGCCGCAAGCGACGTTTCGGAGCAGATCTCGACAGCCTCCAAGGAAGCTTCCGGAACGGGAAATATGAAGTTCATGCTGAACGGAGCCATCACTCTCGGAACCATGGACGGCGCAAATGTGGAGATCGTGGAAGAAGTGGGCCGTGAAAATGCGGTGATCTTCGGACTTTCTGCAGAAGAGGTCATTAATTTCGAGCATAACGGCGGATACGATCCCAAGGAGATCTACAACAATGATGCAAGAGTGCACAGAGTGGTGGATCAGCTGGTGGACGGAACCTACACGGAAGAAGACAACAATATTTTCCGCGAGCTTTACGACATGCTCTTAAACAAGGATGAGTACTTTATCTTAAAGGATTTTGCAGCTTATGCCGATGCGCAAAAGCGCGTGGACGCTTTTTACAAGGATCGTCAGGCGTGGACAAAGGCGACTCTTGTAAACGTCGCAAAATCAGGCAAGTTCTCTTCCGACAGGACCATCGAAGAGTACGCAACCGAATTGTGGAAGCTTAAGAAAGTGACTGTTAAAACGGATGAACATAAAGCTGAATGACAAACTGACGCTCAAAAAATCCCACCCCTGCGGCAGCGCGGAGTGGGAGGTTTTGCGTGTGGGAGCGGATTTTCGCCTGAAATGTACAGGTTGCGGCCACATGGTGATGCTTCCCAGAGCTCAGGTTGAGAAGAACATCAAAATGATCAACGGAGAAAAGATATGACCGGAGAAGAGTGGCGGTTTTGCAAGAAGTGCCTTATTCGTGATCTTGACGAAGGGGCACTTTTTGAATCGGTAAAAGAATATCTGGCTAGTCTGGACGAAAGTGTCAAAGCGCCCCAAGAGGAATACGAAAGGCGGCTTTCTCTGTGTCGTGAGTGCGACAGGCTGGTGCGCGGCACATGCACCGTCTGCGGCTGCTATGTGGAAATGCGGGCGGCGGGGAAAGACAGGCATTGCCCGGCTGTAAAGGAGAAGTGGTGACACTCGGGGTTCCCAGGGGGGCCCTTGGGTCCTCTGGGATCCCACGGGACCCCCTCGGACGGAATGCCCCCCGGGACGGAATGCCCCCCCCCGGGACGGGGTTATGGGTCAAAATTGCACAATTGCACCGAAAAGCATCGGAAAGAAGGAGTTTGGCTTGTTTCGATGTTTTTTTTCTCGCTCGAACTATTTAAAACAGGAGCAAGTGCATCGAAAAG
>JAILNG010000015.1 GCA_024691875.1 Lachnospiraceae bacterium
TAAGCTCTTCACGTTTCTCAAGTTCCCATTTTTCCATAACCTTCTCCCTTCTTTAATTCACAGCCTCGGATACTCTCCGACGGCATATCCCATGTATTTCATGATCCTGAGCTCGTCCACCGCGTCGCACAACGCGTTGTGGACTTCCCGGTATCCACGTTCCCCGAACATGTTCAGTACGTTTTCCACACCGTACCCGCTTTTGAGCCGCCCCGTTCCACAGCACACCGCGCCCGCGGGGATTGCCCTGTTGTACTGCCTGTATGCCGCGAACCGCATGATGTCGTGCCATTCGTAGCCCTGTAAAGCAGGCATATGATTAAAGTCGAACTTCGCATTATAGGCAAAGATCGCCTGAACCCCGTTCTCGGCGAAAAATTCCTTCACCGCTGCGATGGCCGCTGCCTTTCCCAAAGTGACGCTGTCCACGCCCCGCACTTCCATTACGGAGGAGTACATCCCGCCAACCGCTGCCTCGGCTTCAAAAATTATGTATTTTGTTGCAATGGGTTCAAAGGTGTCGTCGTCTGCGATCACCACTCCGATCGACATAACTTGATCGACCCAGTTTGTTTCAGTGTCAATAACAGCAAATCTTGTTTTCATGTTTCTTTAATATTTATTTTTCGTCCCGTTTTTCTTTAATTTCGATTATGCAACATATAAACGCGGGTTGTAAAGCAGATTTTCAGCAAATTAGAGGCATCTAACTCTCGCAGAAATGACACCGCAACCTATAGGAAATGACACGCCACCTTCGGTGACCTGTCCAAGCGTCGGAATGCATTATAAACGTCTCCGACGTGCATTCCTCCTATAGTAAATGACACGCCACCTTCGGTGACCTGTCCATACGTCGGAATGCATTATAAACGTCTCCGACGTGCATTCCTCCTGTCCCCAAAGGTTCATTTTACCGGCGCCATTTCTCCCGCCATGTTGATCTCGTAGTAATCGCGCACTTCATTCAGATCCTCCGTCATTCCCAGGATCCACATGAGCTTTGTGAGCGCCGCTTCGCCCGTCATGTCGTGGGCCTCCATCGCTCCGATGGCCAGCGCCCTCCGCCCGGTTTCGTACACATCCATCTTCGTGCCCTCGTACCTGCACTGGGTGCCCACAACCACCGCCATTCCGCCACGGATCACCTTTTCCAGCGTTCCGATGAAATCGTGCTTTAAAAACGGCATTCCGCCAATCCCGTAGGCCTCAATGTACAGCCCCTTGTAGCCCTTGTCCGCAATGGCTTCGATGAGGCTTCTGTGTATGCCCGGAAACATCTTGATCATGCAGACTTCCTTCGAGTAGGTGTCGGACAGCTTGAATATGCCTGTTCGCTCGGGCACCGCACTTTTCTCGATCTGCATGCCCAGGGACGAGATCTTCGCAATGTAGGGATAATTGATGCTCTCAAAGGCGTCGAAGCTCATGGAGCGCACCTTGGAAGCCCTGCACCCCAGCATCACTTTTCTGTTGAACGCCACAAAAACTCCTGGAATCCCGCTTGCAGCCATATGAATAGCGCACCGGCAGTTCTCCATCGCATCCGCCACGGGATTTGTGATGGACAGCTGCGAGCCTGTCAAAACCACGGGAATACCGATGTTCCTCAGCATAAAAGAAAGCATGGAAGACGTGTAGGCCAGCGTGTCCGTTCCGTGGATCACCACGATCCCGTCATAGGAAGCCTTGCAGCCGCTGATCTTCTTCGCCATCGCGCTCCAGTCCTCCGGGAAGATGTTCGCGCTGTCCAGGGAGCAAAAATCCTCGATCTCCAGGTCTATGTCCCCCGACACCATCTTCAGTTCCGCCTGCATGTCATTAACGGACAGCCCCGGAATCAGGCCGTTCCCCTTCATCACCGCTGAAAGCGTGCCCCCGGTGTTGATTATAAGTATCTTTTTATTCAAGTATTTTTCCTCCGAACTGTTTGTGATCCGCCGCGAGCTTGCATTCACACGCAACCCGAGCACCAAAAAAGGGATTGCGCGGCTCTTTTCGTCCATTATCCATCGCAATCCCAAAATGCTTCTTCAGCAATTCCCTATTATGTTTTCCTCACCGGCGTCCCCGCCCGGTCAGGCATATAATTTCTCGATGGATTCTTTCTCTGTCAGTAGTATATCACGACACGGGGTTGGATTCCATCATTTCGTAGTTTAATTTTGTAGCTGATTTGAATGCCGCTGGAAGGAGCACATTGTAGTAGGTAGGCACGTAATAAATCCACAATATCGATTAAACTATATCGTTGTCAAAACGCACTTCGATAGAATAAATTGGTAGTTTCTCCTCTTCCCCTACCATATCCTCTTCCCCCCCCTTCACGGTAACACCATTTCCCTAATCCGTTCCACGTATTCC
>JAILNG010000017.1 GCA_024691875.1 Lachnospiraceae bacterium
GCAAGTCTGTAATTTACAGGCATATAGGTCGTCGGCCTGTGGTGCTGAGGCCAGTTGAACTCAATCCCGCCGCTGATCCATGGGCCTGTAAGTCCCACAAGAGCCGGTTTTATCACATGGTTGTAATAAACAAAGTCGTAATCGTTTGTCTTGTCGTAGGCTCTTTGTATGCGTCCGCCCAGCTCCGGAAGGATCATAACCTTAAGGTAATCATTCTCCAGCCACAGAGCTTTCCACGCCTTGTCCGTCTTTGTCCTGCTTATCTCGTTTGTGGAGGGATAGGGGTAGATCTTTCCCGAACTTCCCTGATACACTCTTTTTTCCAGGAACATCGGATTCTTGTCCGGCGCTCCCACTTCGTAGGTGGGGATCATCACCGATTCTTCCCACACTTTAACTTCACTCATTATTGTTTCTCCTTTTGAACCCGGGGCAGCTGTGCGCCACAGGTGAGCCCGAGGGATGGGGTTAGGGTTTCAAATATCATTTTAGTGCTTTATGCACTTTTTCTTCGATTGTATAATAACACCGCTGTTTTCAAGTTTCATAACCATATATTGCCTTTTAAATGTTAAAATATTGCTTTCGAAACATATGCCTGTGTGATAGAATAAGATCATGAGAACGATAATCCCTTACAGCAATTTAAAAAAAGGCTCCTGGGCCGAGGATTTCACCCCGTCCAAGGAGGTCAGACAAAAAAATATGTTTGTGCAATGCATGGGGCACTACAAAGCGCTTCCGGGCTACGGAGTTTTTGACCGAAGCCACCTTAACAGCTTTCTTCTGCTCTACACCATCAGCGGGACAGGCTGCGTCAGTTACATGGGCAAAGAGATCATCCTGCATCCCGGATGTGCCACTTTGATCGATTGCACGCTGCCTCACTCCTACTACTGTTCCCCCGACGACATCTGGGAATTCAGGTGGATCCATTTTTCCGGAGCATGCATAGACGGATACGTGAGCGACTTTTTGGCCAACTGGGGCGAAGCTCCTCTTACGACGGGCACCCGTTTCTTTAAGGAAGTTTACGATCTCGCCGCCTGCAACGATCCCATCTCTTTTATCGAGTGCTCCACCATGCTGATGGATCTGTGCTCCAAAATGCTGATCCACGTTATCAGAAATAACGAAGCTTCCTCAAAGCCCATTTCGCCCGTAGTAAGCAGCGCCATCGAGATCTTCGAGGAAGAATTTCAGTCGGATCTCGACCTTTCCGTCATTTGCGCCCGCCTTTCCGTCAGCAAGTTCTACTTTTTACGGACTTTCAAGCAGCAGACCGGTTTCACCCCGAACGACTACCTGATTACAGTGCGGCTGAACCACGCAAAATCGCTTCTTAGAAGCACTTCCATGACCATTGAAGATATCGCGCTGGAGTGCGGCTTTTCCACCGCGTCCTACTTTATCCGTGTTTTTAAAAAGCACGAGGCGGTGACTCCCCTCCACTATCGTAAGTACTTCCTGCAAAGTCTCGCGGAATGACACCATAACCCAAAGGGTCATCACCATCCTGTTTTATTTGACGCTCGTCAAATAAAATAGCCCTCCGGTTTTATCCGAAGAGCTAAAATGCTTTTCCTGTTTTGTTACCTCATGGACCTGATCTTCTCATTCATCTTTTTAGCCTGATTGTTGTAATAGATCTTAAAGATGAACCAGATGACAAATGCCAATGCGATCTGACACGCCACTATTATGCACTTTAATGCGAGGGATGTTTCGTTTCCGAGCCAGCCGACGTTAAAAGCCACTATGGTGTAGACAATACATCCCACTCCCATGTGGATCAGCACTTTCACCGGATAGGAAAGCTTTTCGCTGTTGTAAACAACGGAAGGCGCTCCGAAACCGATGCCACAGATGAGGGCTCCTATGATCATCTTTGTCATCTGATAGTTCTGAAGACTGAAATCTCCTCTTTCCACTATGTCAAACACCATGCAGACCACTGCAAATATGCACAAAGAAAGAGCGATTCCCTGAAACGAGCCTTTAATAATTCCTTTCATACGGACCTCCTTTTACAATCCGAGATACTTTTTGAAAGCAGGCAAATACGTCCGCGTCACGTAATCGCTGCATCCGTTTTTCAGCTTCAAAAGATAGGAGCATCCGAAACTCGCCTCAATGCTGTCCATCACGGAAAGGTTTACGATCGTGGATTTCGAGATCTGCATAAATTGGTTTCCCAACTGCCGGCTGAGTTCATACAGTCTTTTTTTCGAACGATACTGCTGCTTTTCCCCGTAAATGATCGTGTCTCCGTTTTCCACCCTGACCATAAAGATCTCCACCGGCTTAAGGATCACGATGTCCTCTTCATTTCTGAAGGCAGTGACGGGAGTTTCCGTTGTCCCAAACACTTCCAGGATCCTCTGTATTTCCTCCGTAACCTTGTCCGTGTGAATGACTGCATATGCTTCCTTGATCTCAGGTGAAACATCCAAGCTGACTTTCATTTTGAATCTCCTTCCTCTTTTGCTTTCTGACATGTGCATAATACAATATAAAGCATATTTTGTCTCAACAATCAAGGTAAGTGGCAAATTTTTGGGGGTGAGTGACAAAATGTATGCCACAGGGATGCGATCCCGCCTCTTGTGGCATACAAATACATCCCGAAACAGGTTTAA
>JAILNG010000003.1 GCA_024691875.1 Lachnospiraceae bacterium
CCTCTTTTTCGTGTGTTTGTCTGCTTTTCCCCCCAGCCCTGCTGGCTTTTTTTTCCAAAAAGCAGAAATCCCACCTCTTTTTTGCGTGTTTGTCTGCTTTTCCCACTGCCCCGACTTGCTTTTCTTTCCAAAAAGCAGAAATTCCCCCTCTTTTTCGTGTGTTTGTCTGCTTTTCCTCCTTCTCCTCCTTGCTTTTCTTTTCAAAAAGCAGAAATCCACCCTCTTTTTCGCCTGTTTGTCTGCTTTTCCTCCCGGCCCGGCTTGCTTTTCTTTCCAAAAAGCAGAAATCCCCCATCTTTTTTGCGTGTTTGTCTGCTTTTCCCACTGCCCCGCTTGCTTTTCTTTCACCCGGAAACTTTTCTCACAAAAAAAGCACTCCGCAGATCATACAGAGCGCTTCGTCCAATATCATTTTTCACAGATTTTCATCCACCGCCGATCCTTTAATGTCATCCTCGATCAGCTTCATTTTATTAAGCATTTCCTTTACTTCCTGCTGCGCTTCCCTGACATCGGTCGCGATCGAAGTTACCTCCGCTGCATTCTCGATCAGCTCTTCGGTAAGCCTTGCGTTTGCTTTCCTCTTTTCCTTGGCTGATTTCATCTTTTCTTCGATCTCTTCCTTCTTTTCCTTCTCCGCTTTCGCTTTTTCTTTTTCTTCTTCAACCTTTTTGTCGATGTTTTCTTTTGCCTCATCGACTATCATCTTTACAATCTCTTTGGAGGCCTCGTCCATAATCTCATCAGCCTGCTTCGCTGCATCGAGGATCGGATGGTGTTTGAGCCTTTCGAGCTTTATGCCGTTAATAACGCGCTCTTCGTCATATATGCCTTTTTCTGCCTCATACGCTTCTTCCAAAAAAGGTGACTCGAACTCCAAAAGTTCCATGGATCTCTGCTGGTATTCGGATAAGCCGTTTTCTTTGATCTCCGCAAGTCTTGCGTTTTCTTCGGCGGTTAGTTGCACTTTGCTTCCGGGCATATTTTTTCTGAACTCTTTTTCCAGCAGCTTAAGGTCCTGTTCTTCATCACTGTCCTCTGCCACTCCGTAAAAACCTCTGAGCTCGGCTCTGCTTTTTTCAAGCGCACCTATAGACTTTCGTGCATCTCCGATCTTGTTTAACAGTTCTCCGATCTTCTCTCTTCTTGAATTTATATCATTATCTATTTTACGTTCATTTGAAAAAGCATCACCGACTATCTTCAATGCTCTTTTCTTGGCACTGTCTTTTTTCGCCGTGACAGGATCAAACGCATTGCTCTGTTTCACAAACTTTGAGCCCGTTTTATTCATCGGCTTTTTATTTTGATCTCCAACAAAAAATTTTGTGTTTTGTATCCTCATGGCGGACCTCCCCAAATGCACAGTATACCTATATACTATATATCGGTATATTGAAAAGAGAAAATTAATCTTCTCTCTTCTTACATCCCAATTATTTAACTCCGGTCTCATGTTTTCTATCTGTCCTCATGATAATCCGCACTCTTTAGCCATACGCTCTCGGTTACTCTTTACCACCATCCGGATCTTTTCTGCAAGCCTTTCAGTCAATTCTATCAAAAGTAGAATTTTATCAATTTTCTCATTATTTACGAATTGTATCTCTTACAGTATTATGTAATTGCGGGCCGCAAAAACAATCAACAACTAAAGAGCATATTATGGAGACATTGAAAATCGGACAATATATCCAACATTTACGGAAAGCTGCCGGAATGACGCAGAAAGATCCGGCAGAGAAGTTGAATATTTCTTTTCAAGCAGTTTCAAAGTGGGAGAATGGGGACACTCTGCCCGATACCGGCATTCTTCTCGATTTGTGCGATATACTTAATACAACGGCAGATAAACTGTTAAACGGTGGAAGTATCGTTGCAACCGAACGCAAACTTATGAGACTTGAAGACGTTATAACCGGCTTTCAATATATAGAAAACATAAGAAATCTTTTCGGCGCTACCTTGCCAAAGCAAACGGAAATCCGGTGCCAACAGTATGAATCCTCCTGTTTTCAAGTGTTTGAGGGTTACAAAAAGCTGTTCAAGTCCCCTCTTCTGCAGGAATCTCCGCCGGTTTTCCGCTGTCTGTCAGGTCCTGTGCACATAGGCCTATCATAGCTCCCGTAAACCATCCCCGGTTGCAGGCTTCATCCGACAAAAAGCTGGCGTCAACGCTGTTTCCTATCTTTTTGAATTCCAATGTGCCCTTCTTTTCTTCCGGAGCGTAAAAGAACCCGGTCTCAGTGCCCTCCAGTTCCATTTTCAGCACGACAGCTCCGTCTTTTAACGGAATAAAGTCACTCAGGTACTCCGTTTTTTGTTCTCATATTTCAAAAGGATTATACATTTTCCCCATAATTATATACTCCCATCTGCTTATTAACTATCCTTTTTTGTAAAATGAACAGCCTGTTTCTTTAGTATTTATGTGATTTTTCTAAAAATTCACTTAAATATTCTGATTTGATTGAATTTTCTTGCTAATTACCCTATAATTAGGCTGAAATTTGCTACATCAAGTCGCATATACCGGAGGTACATTATGGAAAATAATTCCAAACAAGGCTTTGCAATCCACTCCATCAGCCGAAAGCTGTCACTCATCATAGCTCTCATCCTGGCTGTCAGTATGATAGCTGCAGAGCTCATAGTTATCAGCTTAGGATTCGGTATGGTCAAAGATCTTATCGATACATCCCTGAGAAACGAAGTAACTGCGGATGCCGGAAAGATCAACAGGGAACTGAATTCTACGTTTTATTATCTGAACGGCGTGGCTGATGCCGCTGAACAGATCGAATTCAAGGATGAGGCAGCTCTCAGAAAATTTCTGGAGGGCACGGTGGGAAGGTACGATCTGATCCCCACCGGAACATATATGGGTTTTAATGACGGAAAGCTCATGTATCCCGCCGATCCGAGTATTGAAGCTACATACGATGTACTTGGTCAGGAATGGTATGCAGAGGCCATGGGCTACAAGAACAGCTGGTTCTATTTCTTTGATGTACCATATTTTGATAAGGCAACAGGTGATCTCTGCGCAACAGTTCAGAGAAAAGTCAACATGCGTGACGGAAGAACGGGCGTTTTTCTTGCGGATCTCATGATGGGAAGCATACAGAACACGCTCAATTCCATTAAGCTCTACGAAACAGGAAAGGCAATGATGGTAACTGATGACGGTCTCATCCTCTCCTACTCGGATCCTTCGGTCTGCGGTTCAAACATCAGCGAACATGCGGACGATGTATTCCTTTCCAAAGTTCCGGATATGCTTGCTCAGGGAGATGAAGTTGTTCACACAATAACCGCGGGAGCTAAATACTATATCTGTTCCTCCACCATCAGTGGCACAAACTGGAGAGTCATCATTTACACCAGGACTTCCGAAGTTCTTTCTGCAGTTAAAAATATCGTGTTTACTCTTGTGATCTTCACACTGATCGCAGTGGTTGTGGTCATCCTCATCATGATGCAGGTTCTTGCATCAACGATCAAGAAGCCCGTAACCTCTCTCACAAAGAATATCGAAAACATTGCCGGCGGAGATTTCACTGTTCAGATCGACGTAAAGGGCAATGATGAGATCGCTGCAATGAATTCCTCCATGGACAGCTTCATTGAAGGAATGAGAAACACCATAAAAGAGATAAAGACGATCTCCGAAACCCTGAGAAGCGAAGCCAATGTTTCCAGAACCACAGCCGATTCCCTTGAGGGCGCTGCAAAAGAACAGTCCACTTCCATGGAACAGGTTCGTCAGAACATTTCAAATATTTCAGACGCAGTTACAGAGGTTGCCGAAAGTGCCACAAGACTTGCCCAGGCCATCGAAGAAGTAAACCACGGCGAGCAGCACATCGAATCCTCCATGAATGCTCTGGTTGACAAAGCTCAGATCGGTCAGAAGGACATGGTTACGGTTGCCGAAGGAATGGACAACATCGTAGACTCCATGAAAGAAATGGCAGACGCAGTTGCAAGCGTAGACGAAGCAGCAAACCAGATCAACAACATCGTTGATATGATCAATGCAATCTCCTCCCAGACCAACCTCCTCTCTCTCAACGCTTCCATCGAAGCCGCAAGAGCAGGTGAAGCGGGAAGAGGCTTCGCAGTCGTTGCCACCGAGATCGGTGAACTGGCGAACAACTCCTCACATGCTACCGCTAAGATCGGTGAGATCATCCGTGATATGTCGGTAAGAGTAAAGCAGTTGTCCGAGAAATCCGAAGCCAACTCGGAACTCATCAACAACAGTGCGGAATACGTCAACTCCGCTGCAGCTACATTCCAGCAGATCACTGCCGAACTCTCGGATGCCAACGAAACATTGAACTCCATCGCAAGGCAGATGAGCACCGTAAACGATGTAGCAATGAACATGGCTTCTCTTTCAGAGGAACAGTCGGCTTCCGCAGAAGAGATCGCATCCGCTGTCGAACTTGTTACCGTTGCAGCCAAGGATGTGGCAACCTCCAGCGACAACGTTTCCAACGCAGCCAAGTCCGTTGCCGAAGCTGTTGAAACCATCAACAGCAATCTGGATCACTTCACAATATGATAACTCCACGGTTCTCCGTGACAAAAAAGGTGTCCTTTCGGGCACCTTATTTTTTGTACTATTTGAGTTTTACTTCATAAAGCAGCTCTTTCATCATCATGTCCGTACCCTGCTTTCGGTACGTTTTTTCTCCGACGATCCTTCCGCTAATTTCATTATTTACAGATTCTCGTCCACGGCAGCCCCTTTAATGTCATCTTCGATCAGCTTCATTTTAGTAAGCATTGCCTTAACTTCCTGCTGTGCTTTCATGACATCATTTGCAGCCGTTGTTGCCTCCGATACCTTTTCGACCAGCTCTTCGGTAAGTTTTTCATTTTCTTTCCTCTGTTCCTTGGCTGATTCCGCTTTTTCTTCGAGTTCTTCCTTTCTTTCCCTCTCCGCTTTTGCCTTTTCTTTTTCTTCGTCGGCCTTTTTGTCGATGTTTTCTTTTGCCTCATCGACGATCATCTTAACGATCTCTTTG
>JAILNG010000066.1 GCA_024691875.1 Lachnospiraceae bacterium
TCTCAAGCGGGAATTCTTCCATTGAAGACAACAGTTCTTCAAGGCTCACCTCTCCTCCGTTAAAGCTTACGGTCCACACATTGTCATCATTTTTGTATCTCATGGTTGAAACATTTTCGACAAATATGTTTATATTTCCCAGACACAAGATCGGAAGCAGCATACCGAGAGCAAAAGAAACAGCCACTATTATGTTTACACTTCGACGCCTGTAAAAATTTATCAGCGCGTCATATATCGTATATTTTAGTTTTTGCATATGCGTTACTCCACCATTATCTCCTGTCAGAGACGATGGTTCTTTTCAGATTTTTTTTCTTTACGAGATCATTGCCTTCTTTGGACTGACGGAATTCTTCATGTGAAAGCGAAACAGCTTCATCCCTTTATCAAATTAACACAGTTCGCAACAAAACACCACCGCAAATATGTCCCATTTTAAAAAAATACATTATCACAACAAAAAAGTGAGTCTTAAAACGTTCCAAACGTTTAAGACTCACATGATCTTTACCGTCCTCCGGTGTCAGTGATTCTTGAAATACTGCCCGTAAAGATAAACATTACAAACAACAATGTACTCTTTTACAATTCTCCCTGATATTCTTCTAAATATTTTACCGTCACTATATTTGACCAATTCAAAACAGAGCCCACGAAATCGTTTATATCCAAACCAGGCATCTCATATGTTTCTTCATCGCATACCGTACCTGTTGCATCCTCAATAAAGCAAACATTGAACCCCTTGTCCGCAGCAACGATAGCCGTGAACATACAGCAGTACTCAGTATTGAACCCACATATGACAAGTTCGGTAACCTTTTCTTCAGTTAAAATTTTCTCCAAATTCGTTTTAAGAAATGAGTCCGGTGTATGCTTCTGAACCACATAATCAGCCTTTTCTTCAAGGTTTTCTATTATCTCTATCCCTTCGCATTCCTTGTAAAGATTGCTTTCCGGGTCATCATCAATATGTTTTGTAAATATTACAGGTCTGCCTTTTGACTTAAAGTGATCTATCAGCCATCTAATCTTATTTACTGTTTCATCAAACTCTTTCTGTAAAACAATTCCTTTTTGTAAATCAATAACCAATAATGCTTGCATGCTATTTCCTTCCTTTTTTTCTGAAATTATCATGTGTATAATTAATAAAACAATGTATCGGCACGATTGCTCCGCAATCTTGCCCTGTCGGTCGGTGCATGATGATCGTGTCTTCGACACGATGGCACCTCCCTCAAAACCTCGTGTAAATAAACTGTCCGGCGTCGTACCCCACTCCGTACATTCCGAAAAGCAGAATGCAGAGGAAAAGTCCCGTAAATGCGAGATACCTTAAGATCCAAGGCTTAGCCCAAAGCCTGTCCCTGAAGAATCCCTCTCCCTTAAAAAAGCTCACCATGAACATAAGCACCGCTCCGATCCCCAGGATGATCCAGTCATGGGCTGCAAGACCCAAAGACGAAAATCCCGCTGCCGCTCCGACGATGCCGGCTCCGTCCGCTGCGCTTCCCATTCCGAAGAGAGAAGCAAGTCGCGTGAAGAAAAGCGGTACACTTGTAAAAATGTCAAACTGCATGAGAAGGCTCACAATGAAGACAGTGCGAACACTCATGAAAACGCGATAGCCCTTGGAAGAAGCCAACTTGCATCTCTTACGGAAGGCTTCGTAAAGAGGCTCCAGTTCCTCCGAGATCATGAGTATGGCGAAGTGGATCATCGCCCAGGTGACGTAATTTGCCGCAAAGCCATGCCAGAGGCCGGTGGCGAACCACACGAGAGCCGAGGCAAGATACACCGGGATCCTCTTTCCGACCCTGTCGCCGAAGTGCTTCCTTGTGAATTTGAGAAGCTTTTTCATGGGCGGGCAGACGGAAATCGGATAAAACAGATAGGTTTTGAACCAGGCAGCCATGGTGATGTGCCAGTGTCTCCAGTATTCTTTGACCGATGTGGAGAAGAAGGGGCGGTCAAAGTTCTCCTGCACTGTGATCCCCAGCATTTCCGACATTCCAATGGTAATGTCTATGCCTCCGGTAAAGTCGGCGTAAAGTTCAAGGGTGTAAAGAGCCATTCCCGTGAGAACCCATATGCCTCTGTAGGCGGTTTCGTTTTCAACTATCGCAGAAACGGCAACAAAAACACGGTCTGCGATCACAAGCTTTTTAAAGAAGCCCCAGAGCACACGAAGAAGTCCACGGGAAAGAACATCCCATGAAAATGTGCGGTTTTCGTAAAGGGTCTTCGAAAGCTTGTCGTAGTCCGTGAGAGGTCCCTGGATAACAACAGGGAAGAATGAA
>JAILNG010000112.1 GCA_024691875.1 Lachnospiraceae bacterium
TCGCCGCCGAATCTGGTGATAAGCTTCTTTGCATCTTCAACGGATGCATCTCTTACGCTGTCCTCTACTTTTGCACTAACAACTAAACATAATTCATACTTGCTCATAGTTGTGTTGCACCTCCTTCTGGTCTTATTTGGCTAACCGACACGCGGTTAGCAAGGATTTTATCCGTCACAAAGATGTATTCTACCATGTGACCGCGTGTGTGTCAACCGATTTTTATTTTTTTATTTTTCAAGATTTTTTTAAAAAGAGCTGTGCCTTTGCACAGCCCTTATAACAGAAAACAGTGTATGCTTTTGGATCTTATCGATCCGCTTTTATGCCATTAAATTTTTTGTTACTTCGGTTCTTTCCGGCTCATCGCAGCACACATCTTTCTTTGCTACGGGGATCACCTTCTTTTCGCTCTTATCAATGGGTTCTCCCAATCCGAACATTTCTGATTTAAATGTAATGTCAGACGCGGAAGAAGCAAGCTCCGTAGGAACAATGATCTTTGTAGCACGTCCGTCACCCAGAGACTTAAGAGCATCAAGCTTCTTAAGTGTCATTACGGCTTCATCCATCTTTGCATTCTTAAGTGCTTCAATACCCTTTGCTTCAGCTTCGTATACAAGGCGGATGCTTTCTGCCTGACCTGTAGCTCTTGCAATGGCAGCATCACGATCGGCTTCAGCCTTAAGGATCAGAGCCTGCTTGTCACCTTCGGCTCTTGTAACGCTGGCCTGTTTGTGAGCCTCAGCTTCAAGGAGTGTCTGTCTCTTTTCACGCTCAGCCTTCATCTGCTTCTCCATGGATTCCTGAATATCCTTGGGAGGGATGATGTTCTTTAGCTCTACACGGCCAACCTTGATTCCCCAGGGATCGGTGGCTTCGTCGAGGATGTTCTGCATCTTGGCATTGATGATGTCACGTGATGTAAGTGTTTCATCAAGTTCAAGTTCACCGACAAGGTTACGAAGCGTTGTTGCGGTAAGGTTACCGAGGGCAAGAATGGGATTTTCCGCACCGTATGCAAAAAGCTTGGGATCGACAACTCTGTAGTAAACAACCGTATCGATCTGCATTGTTACGTTATCCTTTGTGATAACGGGCTGAGGAGGGAAATCCGCAACCTGTTCCTTTATTGAAACTCTTTTTGAGATCCTTGTAAGTACCGGGATCATGAAATGCAATCCGGAATCCCATGTTTTATCGTATTTTCCGAGAAATTCCAATACATACATATAGGACTGAGGAACGATCTTGATTCCCGAAACCAAAAGTAAAACAACAATAACAGCAGCGATAATTAAACCAGGCATATTATTCTCCCTTCTTTTAAAGACGTGTTCATTAACGTCATTTCTTATTTAATGATAAATGAAATACAGTAAAAAGTAAAGGCATCCTATCCGCGAAATAGGATGCCCTAATACTCTTTTTAATTTTACAGAAAAGCGGCAGAAAGAAGAACAATGATACCCAACGCTATCCTATACCATCCGAAAGGTTTGAAATCATGCTTCTTAATGTATCCGATGAAGAACCTGAGGGCTACTACGGACACCGCAAAGGAAACGAAAAATCCCATGAGCAGCGTTGAAATCTCCTGAGGGCTGAATTCAAAGCCGAACTTTAAAAGTTTTAAAAGGCTTGCCCCGAGCATTACCGGAACCGCAAGGTAGAACGTAAACTCCGCCGCAGCCTGTCTTGAAACTCCGATAAGCAGCGCTCCGATTATGGTTGCACCGGATCTTGAAGTCCCCGGGAATGCAGCTGCCAGTATCTGAAAGATACCGATCTCCAATGCCATCATAAATGTGATCTCGGAGATCACCGATGCTTTCACATTTCCCTTGGAAACAATATATTTTTCAACCAGAATGAAAATTATACCGAAAACGATCAAAGCAACAGCTACGGAAACTTCATTATAGAAGTGTTCATTGAAGAAATCATCGAACAGGATCCCTATGACCGCTGCAGGAACACATGCCACGAGGATCTTTCCCCAAAGCAAAAAGATGTCTTTCCTTACAATTCCTCCACCGGCATTTTGTTCTCTGTCTTTCTTACTGAAAGCAAAAGGAAAAAGTTTCTTCCAATAGATGAACACTACCGCCAGAATAGCTCCCAACTGAATGACCACGTCAAACATGTCAAAAAAGCCGGGTGATGTGTGTTCGAAAGGGATCAGTTTTTCAAGTAAGATCAGATGCCCGGTGCTGCTGATGGGCAACCATTCGGTGATTCCTTCCACAATGCCGTACAAAACGGCTTTTAAAATATCAAGCATTATTTACTCCTTATTGTATACGCCTCAATAACTCCCGTCCCAAAAAGATCAATGATGGAAAAGCTTCTGAGTCTGATACTTGGGTTCGCAGGTAAGATTTACGCCAAGTTTTCTGAAAACGTTCTTATCCACTTCCGAAAGCATAACGCTGGAATGTACCTCGCAACCGCGAAGCTGGGGTAAAACTTCCAAAGCCTTTGCCGCTTTGGGATCCGTAACAGCGCATATGGAAAGCGC
>JAILNG010000132.1 GCA_024691875.1 Lachnospiraceae bacterium
CGGCGATGAGTTCAGAACCATCAAGGAACTTCATGAGGCAGGCGCCCCCTACGTTATCAAGACGAAGGTCGCTGTTCTCCATTATTGGGGAAGTCTCCGTTCCTGGACACTTTCCGGACATTTCCATGAGACCTATATGAATGACCTGATCCATGTGAACGAGGCACTTTCCGGACTTCCCGTTGACGTTTCCTTTATCAGTTTTGATGATGTGAAGAACGGCTGTCTTAAGGACTATGATGTGGTGATCAATGCAGGTGCAATGAACAGCGCATGGAGCGGTGGAAGCGTTTGGAACGATACCGATCTTGTGAGCAGGATCACGGAATGGGTTTACAACGGCGGAACCTTCATCGGAGTAAACGAGCCTTCAGCAACCGCAGAGGGGCAGCATGTGTTTAAGACAGCAGGCCTTCTCGGTGTTGATGAAGACACTGTCGACGAAATTTGTCACGGAAAATGGAAATTTGAGATTGACAAAAAGGGCGCAGAAAAGTATATTCCCAATGGTGCCTTTATTAAATTACGTTCAAAAGCTCATCTTACGGACGGTGAAGCGGCAGTTTTTGCCGAAGAGGACGGACATCCCGTTTTCACCGAGCATGACTTCGGAAAAGGAAAGGCTTTCTGGCTTTCTTCCTTCGAAACAACGCCCGAAAACAACCGTATGCTTTTGAACATCCTGGCAGATTGCCAAAAGGGCGGCTCCGACAAGTATCTCACAGACAACCTTAACACAGAATGCGCTTTTTATCCCGCAGGAAACGTTCTGGTAGTGATCAATAATACTGAAGAGGAGCAGGCAACTACCGTTAAAACGGACTTCGGAACAAAGAGCTTTGAATTAAAGCCCTGCGAAACGAAGGTCGTAAAGCTGTAAATAAGGAAGAGAGGAAGAAGAGATGACACATCTTGCCATTGACATTGGCGCGTCCTCCGGCAGGCATATAGTTGCTTGGCGTGAAAACGGCGAAATCGTCATGAAGGAAGTTTATCGTTTCAAGAACGGCCCTGTAAAAAAGGATGGGTGTTTAACCTGGGATCTTGAGAGCCTTTGCAGGGAAGTGGTGAACGGCCTTGCGGAAGCAAAGAAAGCAGGCTATGAACCCGACTCTGTGGGAATCGATACATGGGGCGTGGATTACGTTTTACTTGATGAGAAGGATGAACCCATACTCCCGGTTTTCTGCTACAGAGACGAGAGAGGTGCGGAAGCAGCGGAAAAGGTGCACAGGATCGTCCCCTTTAAGGAACTTTACAGCCGCACGGGAATCCAGTTTCAGCCCTTCAACACCGTTTACCAGATGTTCTGGGACAAGCAGGCGGGAAGACTGGACAAAGCAAAGGATTTCCTTCTTTTGCCCGAGTATCTTGGATTTTATCTCACCGGTGTTAAAGCTCATGAGTACACGAATTGCAGTACCACCGGAATGGTAAATGCGGAAAGCAAGAAGTGGGATGAAGAAACTTTGAAGCGGTTAAATCTGCCTTTAACTTTCTTTGAAAAGCAGCCCGTGACTGCTCCCATTCGTCTCGGAAAGCTGAAAGAGGATGTCGCGAAAAAGGTCGGATTTAATTGCGAATTGATACTTCCCGCAACTCATGATACAGGATCGGCTGTTGCTTCCTTAAAGGAGACAAAAGCCGAAAATGCCATTTACATTTCCAGCGGAACATGGAGCCTCATGGGAGTGGAACTTAACAAGCCCGTTACAGGAGAAAAAGCATTGGCTGCAAACTTCTCAAATGAGGGCGGAATAGGAACCATTCGTTTCCTCAAAAACATTATGGGACTTTGGCTTGTACAGTGTCTCAAGAAGGAATTAAATGATGATTATACTTTTGCGGAGCTGGCAAAAATGGCTTCGGAAGAGAACAGATTTGATTATAAATTGGACGTAAATGCCGAGAAATACATGGCACCTGAGTCTATGATCGAAACCATTAAAGCTGAATGCAAAGAGAAAAACTGGCCCGTTCCGGAAACACCCGGAGAGCTGGCAAATGCCATCTATGTGAGCCTTGCCCATTGCTATGACGAAGCTGCAAAAGAGCTGGAAAACATTACAGGAGAGCATTTTGCAAACATATGCATTATCGGCGGCGGTTCAAATAACAAATATTTGAACGAACTTACAGAGAAAATCACAGGGAAAAAGGTGGTTTTGGGAAGCCCCGAAGCTACAGCCCTGGGAAATATATTAATTCAGGAGGAATGCTATGTACAGTGAAGCAAAGGATTTATATGCTAAGCTTGGCGTCGACACAGAAAAGGCGCTTGACACATTAAAGAACATCACAATTTCCGTTCATTGCTGGCAGGGCGATGATGTTGTCGGTTTTGACTCCAAGGAATCTCTTTCCGGAGGTATCCAGACAACAGGTAATTATCCCGGCAAGGCAAGAACTCCCGAAGAGCTTATGGCAGACTTTGATAAGGTTCTTGAACTTACACCCGGTAAGAAGAAGCTGAATCTTCATGCCTGCTACGCTATTTTTAAGGATGGAGAATTCGCAGACCGCGATGCCATCGAACCCAAGCACTTTGAAGCATGGGTTAAGTACGCTAAGGAAAGAAAGATCGGTATCGACCTTAACCCCACTTTATTCTCACAACCCATGGTTAAGGACGGACTCACACTCACTTCTCCCGATGACAGCGTAAGAAAGTTCTGGATCAGACACGGACAGCAGTGCTTGAAGATTTCCGAGTACTTTGCAAACGAAACGGGAATTCCCTGCGTTATGAACATCTGGATCCCCGACGGTTTCAAGGATTATCCCGCTGATCGTCTCGGCCCTCGTAAGCGTTACATGGAATCTCTTGATGAGATCCTGAGCGTTCCTTTTGACAGAAGCAAGGTTTTTGTTACACTTGAGTCCAAGGTTTTCGGTATCGGACTTGAAGCTTACACAGCAGGTTCTGCTGAATTCTGCATGAATTACGTAAATTCCCGCCATATAACTCCTCTCATGGATAATGGACATTATCATCCTACAGAGATGGTTTCGGATAAGATTTCTTCCATGCTGCTGTTCAATGACAGAATTGCTCTTCATGTAACCAGACCCATGAGATGGGATTCAGACCATGTAGTTCTTCTTGATGACGAAACAAAGGAGATCATGAAGGAGATCGTTCGTGCAAAGGCTACAGACAGAGTCTTCATCGCAACAGACTACTTTGACGCTTCCATTAACCGTATCAGCGCCTGGGTAACCGGACTTCGTTCCGTTCAGAAGGCACTTCTCTATGCACTTCTTGAGCCCGCATGCCTTAAGGAACTTCAGGATAAGGCGGATTTCACTCAGCTCATGGTGCGTCAGGAAGAACTTAAGACCATGCCTTTCGGAATGGTTTGGGAAGAGTACCTGAAGCGTGAGAACGTTACTTCCGATTACTACAGTGTGATCAAGAAGTACGAAGATGATGTTCTGGCAAAGAGAAAATAATAATGATTTTTGGGAATGCCCTTGCTTTAAGGGCATTCTTTTTTTATAATTTAAGAGTAAAAGAAACTGTATTTGTTTGCAAATGTGACATAATGTGATACAATTAAGTAGACGTGAACATTCATTCACGAGAAGGGCGTAAAGACAGGATATGCCCGATCAACGATCTTGAACTGCCGGACCTGTCAAAGCGGTTCACTATAGGAGAAGATTTATGAATGTATTCAGAAAAGCATGGTGCAGAACATTTCAGATGGGCATGAATGTTGTTTTACCTCTCATGCCTTACAGAGAGCCGAAATTACTGGACGGCATCAACGGCATCGTAAAATGCCTTAAGGAACACAACACAGACAATTGCATTCTGGTAACGGATAAGGGGATCCGCGGACTCGGACTCACAAAACCTCTGGAAGAACTTTTGGAAAAGGAAGGGATCAAATGCTGCGTTTTTGATGACACGGTTGCAAATCCCACGATCGCAAATGTTGAAGCTGCAAGAGAAATGTATCTTTCAAACGGATGCAAAGCGATCATCGCTTTCGGCGGCGGTTCTTCGATGGACTGTGCAAAGGGGCTGGGCGCAAGGATCACTCGTCCCAACACTTCATTAAAGAAGATGAGAGGCCTGATGAAGGTCAGAAAGAAGCTGCCGCTTCTCATTGCGGTTCCCACAACTGCAGGAACGGGCAGTGAGACCACTGTGAGCGCGGTAATCACAGACGGAGAGACTCATTTCAAATATGTAATAAATGATTTCCCGCTGATCCCTGAGTATGCGGCTCTTGAGCCTGATGTAACTCTCGGACTTCCCGGCGGACTCACATCCACCACGGGAATGGATGCCATGACTCATTCCGTTGAAGCGTTCATCGGTCATGCCACAACCAAAAAAACAAGAGCGGCTGCCATCGAGTCCGTTCGTCTTATTATAGAAAATCTTGAAAAGGTCTACAAGGACGGAAGCGACAGGGAAGCAAGGGCAAAGATGCTGAGAGCGTCCTACCTCGGCGGCTGTGCTTTTACAAGAAGTTACGTAGGCTACGTTCATGCTGTTGCTCACAGTCTCGGCGGTCAGTACGGAGTGCCTCACGGACTTGCAAATGCGGTGCTCCTTCCTCATGTACTTGAGATGTACGGAAAGTCGGCCCACAAAAAGCTTGCAAGACTTGCAAAGGCTGTGGGGCTTGTGCCTGAAAGCATGGGTACGGAAGAGGCTGCAAAGGCATTTATCGCAAAGATCAAGCAGATGAATGAGAACATGAACATTCCGACTACCATTAAGGGAATCAAGGAAGAGGACATTTCCATGATGGCGGATCATGCGGATAAGGAAGGAAATCCTTTGTATCCCGTACCCACATTATGGAATAAGGAAGAACTCGAAAAGGTTTACAGAAGAGTAATGGAAAAATAGTCAAAAGAAATAAATCCTTGACTTTTGACTGACATTATTGTATTCTTCAAAAATAGCGATGAAGATGCGTAAGTAGTTTTCTCCGATGGCAAAAGCAGAGAGCCTGCGGTTGGTGCGAGCAGGTCGGATCAGACAAAATGAATTTCAACATCGGAGCAAAAATTTAATCCCTATGAGAGCAGGTTTTATATGCCTGAAGATGGGTGGTACCGCGGGTAAATCTCGTCCCATGTGAGCAAAAGCTCATATGGGACTTTCTTTTTATATTTTATCATTATTACGGAGGACGATATGCAGAACTTAGAAGAGTTAAAGGCGAGCATAGCTGCGATCAAGGATGAGATCCTTAAAGGCGCGTCAAATCTCACAAATTCAAAAGAGGTCTATGAATTCAAAAAGAATTTCCTGGATCCCAAGGCAGGCAAGATCAGCCAGCTTATGAAGGGAATGAAGGACATTCCCGGAGAACTCAGAGCCGATTTCGGTAAGGGCGTCAACGAGCTCAAGAATTGGGCGGGAGAGCGCTTCAGCGAAATGGATGAAAAAATGAAGGCTGCTGAGGCAAAAAAACGTTACGAAAGTGAGAAGATCGACGTTACAATGCCCGCTACTCACTCAATGAAGGGCTATCTTCATCCCGTAACCCAGATCAGAAACAGAGTGATCGACATTTTTGCATCTATGGGCTTTGAAGTGGTTGAGACAAAGGAAATTGAAAATGATTATTACAATTTTACCGCACTCAACACACCTCAGGATCACCCGGCAAGAGATATGCAGGATACATTCTATCTTTCACCCGAGTTCCTTCTTGCCACTCAGACATCTGCGGCTCAGATCCATACAATGGAAAAGAAGAAGCCTCCGATCAAGATGGTGGCAGCACCCGGAAAGGTTTTCCGTTCCGACGACGATGCGACTCATTCACCCATGTTCCATCAGATCGAAGGACTTGTTGTTGATAAGAAGATCACCCTTTGCGATCTTCAGGGAATGCTGGACGTTCTTGTGGCAAATCTTTTCGGAGAAGGCACAAAGACAAGACTTCGTCCTTCTTACTTCCCTTTCACGGAGCCTTCCGTTGAAGTTGACGTAAGTTGCTTCGAATGCGGCGGTAAGGGCTGCAGACTCTGCAAGGGAACAGGCTGGATCGAGGTCCTCGGTGCAGGCATAGTAAACAGAAAAGTCCTCGAAAACTGCAACATCGATCCCGATGAGTACTCAGGCCTGGCTTTCGGCTGCGGTCTTGAAAGACTCGCAATGCTCAAGTACGGCATCAACAACATTAAGATGCTTTACGAATCGGATCTCAGAGTGCTTGAACAGATCGATGACAAATAGGAAGAATTTGCTATAAATGCAGGAGGATTAGAAAATGTTAGTACCGCTTAGCTGGTTAAAAGATTATGTAGATATAGATGTTGAACCTCACGTGCTGGAAGAGAAGCTCTTCGGCTGCGGTTTTGAGGTTGAAGAACTTAATGAAGTCGGAAAGGACATTTCCGGTGTGGTTGTAGGTTTGGTTAAAGAATGTGATCCCATTCCCGACACTCATCTTCACGTTTGTAAGGTGGACATCGGTGAGGGAGAGCCTGTTCAGATCTGCTGCGGAGCAGACAATGTCTGCGCGGGAAAGAAATTCCCCGTTGCAAAGGTCGGTGCTCAGGTTTACGCTACAGCCAAGGATCATGTGACTGTAGAAGGCGTAATGAAGATCGGAAAAGGCAAGCTCAGAGGTTACGATTCCTTTGGCATGCTTTGCTCGGGAACAGAGCTTGGAGTCAGCGAGGACATGTATCCCGGAGCAGGCTATAACGGACTTTTGGTCCTTCCGGACGATGCAAAGGTGGGAAGCGACGTAAAGCCCATTTTAGGATTGGACGAATGGATCTTTGACATTTCGGTAACGGCAAACAGACCTGACTGTCAGAGCATTTTCGGTATTGCGAGAGAAGTTGCGGCTGTTCTTGAAAAGCCCCTTAAGACACCTGATCTTTCCTATACGGAAAGCGGCGTAAAGAAGGAAGGCTTCAAGGTTACCGTTGAAGCTCCCGAACTTTGCCCCAGATACATCGGACATTATGTTTCCGATGTAAAGATCGCCGAATCACCCGCATGGATGAAGAGAAGACTTGCCCTTGTAGGCATAAATGCGATCTCCAACATCGTAGATATTACAAACTACATCCTGATCGAGCTCGGTCAGCCTATGCATGCATTTGACGAAGCATTCCTTGAAAAGGGAGAGATCTGTGTACGCCGTGCAAAGGAAAACGAGAAGATCGTTACTTTAGACGAGAAGGAATTTGCTTTAAATTCCAACAACCTTGTGATCTGTGACGGTGTAAAGCCTGTTGCACTTGCCGGAATCATGGGCGGCCTTAATTCTGAGATCCGTGAAACCACCACAGGAGTTGTTTTTGAAGCTGCAAAGTTCATGAGAGACAACATCCGTAAGACTTCAAGAGCTTTGGGACAGGCTTCCGATTCTTCAGCACGCTTCGCTAAGGGAGTGGATGAGTACACTACTATAATGGCTATGAAGAGAGCCCTCCACCTTGTTGAGGAGCTGGGCTGCGGTAAGGTTTCCTCCACACACGTGGATCAGAACTCCGGCAATTCCGTAGAGCCTCGCGAAATGAAGGCTTCTTTAAAGAAAGTAAATGATGTTTTGGGAATCGAAGTTCCCGTTAAGGATGTGGAACGCATCCTTACAAATCTTAATTTTGCTCCCGTTATCAATGATGATGAGCTGACCATTCAGGTTCCTGCCTATCGTGAGGATATGGAGAGCTTCCCTGACATTTCGGAAGAACTCATCCGTATGTACGGCTACGATCACGTAGTTCCCACATTCCTTGCGGATGCCACGGTAACCTCCGGAGGACTCACCTTAAAGCAAAAGACGGAGCTCAAGATCAAGAGAACACTTTGTGCCTGCGGCGCTTCGGAAGGCATACATTATTCCTTTATTTCGCCTTCGGACCTGGACCTCATCAATCTTCCCGAAGATTGCGATGAAAGAAAGGCCATCCGCATTCTGAACCCCATAAACGAGGATCTTTCCATTATGAGAACAACACTTGTTCCTCAGATGATCCACGCAATGGGAAGAAACGAAAAGAGAGGAAGACTTTACGGCAGATTGTTCGAGCTGGGCAACCGTTTCGTGGCTGACGAGCTTCCTTTAAAGGATTATCCCGATGAGAGAGCAACTCTTTCCATCGGTGCTTTCGGAGACAACGAGAACTTCTTCACACTTAAGAGCATGGTTGAAGCAGTTGCCGATTCTTTGAATCTCAAATTTGAGTACGAAGAGAGCGAAAAGCCTTACCTTCATCCCTACAGAACAGCAAGGATCCTTTGCAACAGTGAAGAGATCGGATTTATGGGACAGATCACCTATGAGATCCAGAAGGCTGAGGACATGAGAACACCCGGTTTTGTTGCACAGATCGATCTTAAGAGCCTTGAACGGTATTATGCTGTTGAGCCCAAGTTTGTTCCCCTTCCCAAGTTCGACATTGAGAAGCGTGACCTTGCCATCGTTATGGACAAGAATGTTACCTGCGGTCAGGCAGAGAGCATCATAAAGGGCGCATGCCGTTTCGTTACCGACGTACAGCTTTTCGATGTCTTCGAAGGTGCACAGATCGGTGCAGATAAGAAGTCTCTTGCTTTCACCGTGACATTTACTCCGGGTGATGAGGCTTTTGGAGACGGAGCTGTTGACGGCTACGTTGCAAAGATCTTAAAGAATCTTAAGTTCCATTTGAACGCAGAGCTTCGTTCTTAATAAAGCGACGGACGGTTCATTACCTGTCGAACGTGGCGGGGATACAGAAGATAAGGAATAGATATGATCATACACACTATGACGCTGAATGCGTTACTCACCAACACCTATTTCATTTTTAATGAAGAGACGTTGGAAACCATAATCATCGATCCTGCATGGGATTCCAAGGACATCACGGGCTACATTGAGGACAATGGCCTGAAGCCCGTGGCTGTTCTTCTCACCCACGGACATTTCGATCACATTTACGGTGTCAAAATGCTGCAGGATAAGGGCATTACAGTGATCGCTCCGGAAAAAGAAAAGGAACTTCTGGGCGATGTGGAAATGAACCTTTCAAAAAGGTTCAAAAAGCCTGTTTCTGCAGTGCCCGACAAGACTGTGGTCGATGGAGATGTTTTGGAACTGGCGGGATTTGCGATACGAGTGATCGAGACACCCGGACACACTTCAGGATCGGTCTGCTACGAGTTTACAAAGCAGAATGTGATCTTTACCGGGGATACTCTGTTCAACGGTACCATTGGCAGGACAGACGTTCCCACGGGCGATTGGGAAGTTGAATGCCAATCTGTAAGAAACAAGCTTTTCGTACTTCCCGAAAAGATGATCTGCTACCCCGGTCATGGAAGTACGACTACAATCGGGCATGAAAAAATGTTTAATACAGCGGTAAATTAAGGAAGAAGAGAGGAACTTGGCTGCAAGAATCCTCTCTTTCTTTGTTGATTTAAGCGTATTTAAGGTATATAATTGTTGGAAAGAGAAGGGAGATGTCGCTATGATAAACGAAATCAAGAAAACCTTTGATGATGCGGTCAATAAGATCAAAAAGGATGTTGTTCCCGCCATTAAAAATGATTACTATCCCAAATTCAAAGAAGGACTCGATCAGGCATATGATAAGACGATGGAAACGGTTGACGGTTTGATGGGAAATGCAGCCAGAAACTGTACTTTCAGCGCATCGGATCTTGCCCGCGACGAGTTTATGCTTAAAGGAAAGTTCGCAAGCAACGGATACGACTGGTGGTGGCACAGCTTTACGGGACATGACAGAGAGACCGGTGAAGAAAAGGCATTTTTCGTTGAATACTTTACAGTGAATCCCGCTTTGGCAGAGGATGAACCTGTTTTGGGACAGGATCCCGACAACCAGGAGATGGGCAAAAAACCTTCTTACGTAATGGTAAAGTGCGGAGCCTGGGGACCGAATGCAAAGCAGCTTCACAGATTTTTTCCCTGGAAGGATGTAAAGATCACACCCAATGCTCCTTTTTCTCTTGAGGCTGAAGACTGCTATTGTTCGGAAGGAAGAATAGCGGGCAGCGTTGAGATTTCGGAAGAGGAAGCAAAGCTTCATCCCGAATGGATGTGTGATGCGGGTAAGATGAAATGGAATCTTTCGGTTGATAAAAAGATCGCTTTTAACGTGGGCTACGGAGCTTCAAAGCCCGTTCGTATGTCGGAAGCATTTGAGATGTTCTGGCATGCTGAGGGCATGAAGACAGAGTACACGGGAATGATAGAGTACGACGGAAGAGAGTACATCGTACGTGCGGATGACTCCTTCGGATACGCGGACAAGAACTGGGGATCGGACTTTACATCTCCATGGGTATGGCTTTCTTCCAACAATCTTACTTCAAAGAAAACAGGCAAGCGCCTTATGAATTCCGTATTTGACATCGGAGGCGGAAGCCCGGGCATCGGTGGTTTTGAACTTCCTGACAAGCTTCTCGGAGCAATGTACTACGAGGGCACGGAAATGGAATTCAATTTTACCAAGGTATGGACTGAGCCCAAGACGCGTTTTGAATGTAAGGAAACGGACACTGACATCATTTGGCACATAGAGCTTCAAAATGCTGCCTATGTAATGCTTACAAATGTTAAATGCAAAAAGTCGGATATGCTTTTGATAAATTATGAAGCACCCGACGGTTTAAAACTCCATGATCGTCTTTGGAACGGCGGTAACGGAGAAGGCATCATAAAGCTTTATCGAAAGAACGGAGAAAAAAAGGAACTTATTGATGAACTGTATGCTAAGAACATAGGTTGTGAATGGGGAGAATACGATCTTTAGGTATGATTTTAAAAAAAGTATTGAACATTTTGATCACAGCCTTTGTTGCCGGCCTTTTAACAGCTTGCGGGATCTCATCCGATAATGCTGCTGCCCCGGCAACTGCAGCTCAGGTGTCGCCTGAAAAACAGACAGTACCGACGTCTGCACCGTTATTGACACCGACGTCTGTACCCACATTGACACCGATGTCGGCTCCCACATTAACACC
>JAILNG010000134.1 GCA_024691875.1 Lachnospiraceae bacterium
CAGCGTTCTGCCGGTGCTCACGAGGGTGACGGACAGATTTGAAGGGACGGCCGCAAATCTCGGAGCGACGAACTTAAGAACCCGCTTCCTCGTGATCTTCCCTCTGATCAGGCATTCTGTGGCTGTGGCGGCCCTTGTTATTTTTGATTATCAGATGTTCACTTACGAGAGTTACCATTATCTCGGGGCTTCGAAGCCGGTGGCTCTGGGAGTATATGCCTACAATTTCGGGAGACTCTCGGACCTAAAAATGAGAGCTGCAGGCATGACCGTGAATTCGGTGATGATCCTGATCGCTCTTGTGAGCCTCATGCTTTACATGGCTGCGGCGGGAAAGGAGATGAAGCGGGATGATGAAGAATAGACGTTTCGTAAATGTATTATTGAGCCTGTTCTTCGGGATCCTTCTCTTTGCACCCCCGGCGGGGATGCTCCTTTACTCGTTTTTTGCCAGATGGAGCATGGATGCCATTCTTCCCGAGACCTTCACTCTTAAAGGCTTTGCGGTGTTTTTTAAAAGGGATGCGAAAACAGCTCTTGATTCTGCATTGTTTTCGGCCTTTGTGGCGTTTGTGACTCTTCTTATCGGGATACCGGCTGCAAAGGGGCTTGCGGGCATCAGATCGAGGTTCGGTAAGGTCATGGAAAGTCTGCTGATACTTCCCATGCTCCTTCCCGTGGTTACAGTCTCCATCGGAAGCCACAAGCTGTTTCTGGCATTGGGGTTTACGGGATCGGCAGCGGTGTTTGTAATGCACCTGTATTTTGCTCTTCCCTATGCCTTTAAGATCCTTTACTCGGCCTACAGGGCGCTGGGGGAAAGCGGGACTGTCACTGCAAAAAATCTGGGAGCCACGGAGGGAAGAGCATTTTTTCTGGTAGAAGTCCCCATGTTTTTACCGGCCTACACATCGGCCTTTGTCATGGGTTTTGTGGTTTCCTATTCCCAGTACTTTGTGAACCTCTACCTTGGAGGGGCAAAGGGCGTTAATTTTTCGGTAGTTCTGAGCCAGCTCCTTACCGGCTCCGACAGAAACACCGCATCGGTCTATTCACTGATGTATCTGCTTTACGGCGCTTTTGTCATCGGTTTTTCCGAAATCCTGCAAAGGCTGCTGCTTAAAAGAAGGACTGAACATGGCTGAACTTGAGATAAAAGGCGTGGATCTTACCATCAGCAAAAAAAGAATAATAAAAGATGTGAGCTTTAAGGTCCCGGACCGGGAGCTTTTTGTGCTCTGCGGGCCCAGCGGCGCGGGAAAGACCACGATATTAAAGCTCATTACGGGAGAATGGACTCCGGAAAGTGGAGACATCCTTCTGGACGGAAGGTCACTCCTTGGAACACCTATGAGAAAAAGAGGTGTGATCCTGGTCTCTCAGGGAAATGACCTATTTCCTCATATGACCGTGAGAAAAAATGCGGCTTTCGGACTTGGAGCAAGGCATATTAAAGGAAAGGAAGCCGATGAGATCATCGGCAGATTTGCAGAAATGTGCGGGATCGCTCAGCTTCTGGACCGCTACCCGGCAGAGCTTTCCGGTGGGCAGCAGAAGCTGGCTGCCATACTCAGAGCCCTTGTCTTACAGCCCTCGGTGCTCCTCCTTGACGAACCCTTTACGGGACTTGACGGAGAACTCAGCAGAAGGATGAGGGATTTCATCCTGGATCTTCAAAAAGAGAACGGAATTACAATTGTCATGATCACCCACAGCAAAGAGGACGCTTTTTACATGGGACAGCACATAGGTTTCCTGTTTGACGGTAAAATGGAACTTGTAAAAGAGGTTTCCGAACTGTTTGAAAAAACCGGTAATACAGCGGTGGACAGCTTTCTGGGTGAGACCATAAGAACGGAAAACGGCGGCTTTGTCTTTGCGGACAAGGTCTTAAGGAAAATATAAATGCCGGTAGAACCGGCCGGAGGAACGAAATGAAAATTGCAAATGATCTGACTGAACTTGTGGGAAACACACCCATGGTGAAGCTGAACAAGGTAAATCACGGAGTGGCTGAAGTGGTGGCAAAGCTGGAGATGTTCAATCCCCTTTCCAGTGTAAAGGACCGCGTGGGCTTCAACATGATCGATGAGGCCGAGAAAGCCGGAAGGATCAAACCCGGTGACACGCTGATCGAACCTACCAGCGGAAACACAGGCATAGGACTGGCTTTCGTCAGTGCCATCAGAGGCTACAAGCTGATCCTCACTATGCCCGAGACCATGAGCGTGGAAAGAAGAAAGATCCTTAAATCCCTGGGAGCGGAGATCGTTCTGACTGAAGCATATGACGGAATGGAGGGCTCCGTGAGAAAGGCGGAGGAGCTTGCAAAGACCATCCCCAATGCTTTCATCCCTCAGCAGTTTGCAAACCCCAGTAACCCGGAGATCCACAGAAAGACCACGGCAGAGGAGATCTGGCGCGATACGGATGGCAAAGTGGACATTTTTGTTGCGGGTGTGGGAACCGGCGGAACCATCACGGGTGTAGGCGAGATCCTGAAACAGCGTAATCCTGACGTGAAGATCGTGGCTGTGGAACCCTTCAAATCTGCCGTACTTTCGGGAGGCATAGCAGCTCCCCACAGACTGCAGGGCATCGGAGCGGGCTTCATTCCTGATGTTCTGAACATGAGCATAATAGATGAGATTATTACGGTCATAGATGCGGACGCAAGTGCCACGGCACAGGCTCTTGCACAGCAGGAGGGACTTCTTGTCGGGATTTCGTCAGCTGCTGCCTGCTGGGCCGCACTGGAACTTGCAAAGCGCCCCGAGAATGCAGGGAAGAGGATCGTGACTATTTTCCCCGACTCCGGAGAAAGGTATCTTACAACCTGGCTGTTCGATGATTTTGTGGACAACGAATCCTTTAAAAATGTGCCCATTGAGGAAAACGCTTCGGATTACGAAGGACTTCCCGAGGCAAGTGCATTGGCTCTCAGATACTTCAGAAACGGTCTCTATTGCAGTGAAGCCGTTCTCAGAGCCTTCAATGAAGTATACGAGCTGGGCTTTTCGCCTGACGACTATAAGATCTCCACAGGCTTCGGTTCGGGTCTTGGAGAGTCCGGCTGCTGCTGCGGTGCTGTTACGGGATGCATGATGGTGCTGGGACTTGTTGCGGGAAGAAATAAGAATTACGAATCGGAGCGCATTGCCTTCTCGGCCACAAGAGAATTGCATGACCGCTTCAGAGCCGCACACAAAGCCATGTGCTGCAGAGTGCTGACCAAAAACGTAAAGTGGAATTCCGCAGAACACAAGATACAGTGCGAACAATACGTACTGGATGCGACAAAGATAACGGATGAGATCCTGAACACCACATTAAGAGAGTATCTTCCAGGGGAGGGCAGGAAAAAGCTTGCCACCAAGAAGAATCCTCTTGCGATCTTCAGAAAACTCACAGACAGATAAAGGACTGAGAGGAAAAAAATGGGCTATTCATTTGAAACACGATGTATACACGGCGAGGATCACAGGGTAGTGGATGAGTACAGAGCCATAAGTACTCCCATCTACCAGACCTCGTCCTTCAGCCACATTAAACCGGGACACAATCTTTCCGGTTTTGATTACTCCAGGGAATCCAATCCCACCAGGGCTCATCTGGAAGAGACCATGGCAAGCCTTGAAAATGCTGCAGACTGTGTGGCTTTTGCTTCGGGAATGGCTGCGATAACAGCCTGTTTTGAGCTGTTTTCGCCGGGAGATCACATCCTCATGTCCGATGATCTTTACGGAGGAGTTGTGCGCCTTGTGCACAACATCGAAGAAAAAAACGGGCTTAAGATCACCTTTACAGACGCTTCGGACGCGGATAATCTTAAAAATATGATGACTCCGAAGACAAAAGCTCTGTATGTGGAAAGCCCTTCCAATCCCATGATGCATGTTGCTGATCTTAAGGAATGCGGAAGGATCGCCCATGAGGCGGGAGCTCTGTTCATTGTGGACAACACGTTCCTTTCGCCCTACTTCATGACACCCATGGACCTTGGGGCAGACATCGTGCTCCACAGCGGAAGCAAGTTCATCAGCGGTCACAACGACACCATATGCGGATTTTTGAGTTCAAAGGATCCCGAGATCGCAAAGAAGGTGAGGCTCATTTCAAAAACTGTGGGCAGCACTTTGGGAGCTTTGGAATGCTGGCTTGCGGAAAGAGGATTAAAGACTCTTCATGTGCGGATGGAAAGACATCAGGAGAATGCCTGTGCCATTGCTGAGTGGTTAAAAACCAGAACCTGGGTTAAAAAAGTGTTTTATGTTGGTGATCCGGAGCATCCCGGACACAACAAGGTGAAGGAGCAGGGAAGAGGCTTCGGAAGCATGATCTCCTTTGAAACAGACACGAAGGAGAGGGCTCTTGCCATCCTCCAAAACGTGAAGCTCATTACTTTTGCGGAAAGCCTTGGAGGAACGGAGACCCTGATCACCTATCCCGACGTGCAGACCCATGCGGATGTGCCCCAAAGCGTCAAGGATGCCCTGGGGATCAATGACAGACTGCTGAGGCTGTCTGTGGGACTTGAAAATGTAAAGGATCTTATAGAAGATCTTGAAAGAAGCGTAAGCATAGCAGAAAGTTGATGAAATGAACGAGGAGGAGCTTGTATGACCGATTTTGACCGTTACATAGAGCGTCGTGGCACCATGAGCCTTAAATATGATTTTATGAAGGAAAGAGGAAAGCCGGAGGGGGTCCT
>JAILNG010000141.1 GCA_024691875.1 Lachnospiraceae bacterium
ATATCGGCCGACGCGTTGCCCTTAGGCAGCGAGTGCTAAATTATCGTTAGCGTTTAATTTTAAGTTGGTGTTTTATCGTGGCTCGCCTCCACGGATGGCTACCATAGGTTCAAAATCCCCGTCGAAACCGGAACAAGCCCTGATGGAATGGTACATATTATATATCAAATATATGACATTTTGAAGTCATATGCCTGATAAACAAAAACTTTTTATCACTTTTTAAAGACCCAGGCCTTCTGAACTCTGAAGCTGATGAAGAACAGAGCCGTATCAACCACGACCTTGCAAAGTGTTCTCAAAATGCTGCCCTCTCCGAAAATGTGAGAGATCAGATACACAAGGGTCGCAGAAACCGAAAGCTGGATAACCGCAAGTATGTAGTACTTGAGCATAGTGTGATTTGCATCGGATTTGAACACGATGTGCTTGTTCACCTTGTAATTCATGAACGAGGAAACAATGCGCGCTCCTGCTGTGGCAAGGAAAACCACGAGCCAGCCGGAAGCGAAGGAGTGTCCGAAAAGTGTGAATCCTTCGGTGACAGTTTTGGAAAAGATCAGGTTCAGTATGAAGAAAAGAACCAGATCGATCACCGTGGATGCGATCGACGAAAAAATGTATTTGAAAATGATCTTGTAGATCTTAAAGCTGTCTCTGAAAGGATGAAAATGAGATGTGGAATTCTCCTTATCCTCGTAGATCGTGCGGATCTTCACCTCTCCGAAAGGAACGTTCTTTGAATGCATTTCCAAAAGCATGTTGGTCTCAAATTCAAAGCGTTCTCCCTCCGTCTCACAGAGCATGGGAAGGACTTCCATCGGAAAAGCTCTTAAACCTGTTTGCGTGTCGGAAATCTTGATACCGCAAAAAGCACGGAACACAAACTTCGTAATGTTGTTTCCCGCCTTTGATTTCCAAGGCACCTGCGGTTCGGAAAAATCACGGCAGCCCAGGATCGAGATCTTCCTTTCGATCATAGCTTCGGCACAGGCCGCAATGTCCTCGGGATGATGCTGATTGTCGCCGTCCACCGTAACCACTCCGAGAGCGTTTTTACGATTTTCCAGAATCCAGTTCATGGCAGTTTTAAGTGCCCTGCCTTTACCCTTGTTCGTCTCATGCGTCAGAACAGTGACTCCGGGCTTTTCACCCGCTGTCTTAAAGGGCTCTGAATGGGCCTCATCGCTTCCGTCATTTACGATCACGATCTCCTTAAATCCCTGTGCCAGACAACCGTCAACCACCAGGTTCAGACGGAAATCCGGATCGAGGGAAGGAAGAATTACAATTACATTATCTCGCATGCTTCAATCCTCAAACTCGTATTTTGAAATTTCTTTCCATTTCGCGATTTAATTCTTTTTTAGCTGTTACTTCTCGTTTGTCGTAATTCTTTTTGCCTCGTGCAAGTCCGATCTCAACCTTCACAAGTCCGTTTTTAATGTAAACCTGCAGTGGCACAAGAGTGTAACCCTTCTCTTTGATCTGCCCCAAAAGCTTCATTATCTCTTTTTTATGCATCAGAAGCTTCTTCGGCCTCAAAGGATCTTTGTTGAAAATGTTTCCCTGTTCGTAAGGCGTAACGTGCATTCCATAAACAATGACTTCGCCGTTGTCTATACGGATAAAGGCTTCCTTGATCGACACCTTGCCCTGTCTTATGGACTTGACCTCAGTGCCGTAAAGCTCTATGCCCGCTTCGTACTTCTCTTCTATAAAATAATCAAAATATGCTTTTTTATTGTTTGCTTCCAAAAGGAAGCTTTGTTTTTCAGCCATTTAAACCCCGCTGTTTTCAGTAAGTTCTTTAAACTTCTTCTCTCCGATAATGGTGAAATCGATAGTCTTCAAAAGCTTATCCGCATTTACCACCTGAATGTAAAGCGTCTGCCCCAGGGCATATGTTTTGTGTTTCTTTTCGCCTGTAAGTATCATATGCTCGGAATCGAAAACGTAATAATCGTCTTTCATGTTGGCAAGACTGATCATTCCTTCCACCGTATTGGGAAGCTCGACGTAGATCCCCCAGTTGGTGAGCCCCGAGATAACTCCCCGGAAAGCTTCTCCGATGTGCTGCTGCATGAATTCGATATGCTTCATGCGAACGATCTCTCTCTCCGCACTTTCGGCATTTCTCTCGGCTGCACTGGTTAATTTCGCAACATTATCCAAGATTTTATTATAATGCATTTTCCTGTTCTCATCAAGGCGGCCCTGCAAGTTTTCTTTGATAATTCTGTGAATCTGCAGGTCCGGATAACGCCGGATGGGACTGGTAAAATGACAGTAGTATTTGCAGGCAAGTCCGAAATGCCCGTCACATTCCGGAGAATAGTGGGCCTGGCGCATGGAACGGAGGGTGAGCCTTGAGATAAGAGCTTCCTCTTCCCTTCCCTTGATCCCGGCCAGCATTTTTTGAAGCTCTTTTGGATGTATCTCCGACTTATTGCCTTTTAAAACAAGTCCGAAGTTCTTCACAAAGATCAGAAGCTTGTTGATCTTTTCCTCGTCAGGTGTTTCATGCACTCTGTAAAGAAAAGGGATCTCCTGCCAGAAGTAGTCCTCTGCCACAGTCTCATTAGCTGCAAGCATAAAGTCCTCGATGATCTTTGAAGCATCATTTCTTTCTTCAGGTCCCACAAAGATCGGGGCATCTTTTTCGTCCAGGACGACTTTGCTGTCGGAAAAATCAAAGTCCACGGCACCTCTCTGAAAGCGGTTGTTCCTGAGCTTATCGGACAATTCTTTCATTAAAAGGAACATGGGGATCAAGTCTCCGTATTCTTCCTTAAGTTCCTCTTTACGCTTCTCGTCTTTTGATCCTTCTTTAAAAACTTCCAGAACTTCCGCAACAGCATCGTAGGTCATCCTTCTCGTGACCCTGATCAGGCTTTCCGTGATCTTGTGCCCGACGATCTTTCCGTTTTTATCTATGTCCATGATACAAGACAATGCCAGTCTGTCTTCGCCCTGATTTAAGGAGCAGATGCCGTTTGAAAGCTTGTGCGGAAGCATGGGAACAACTTTGTTTATAAGATAAACACTGGTTCCTCTTTCAAGCGCACTCTTGTCAAGAGGTGAATCCTCTTTAACATAATTCGATACGTCAGCTATATGCACGGATAACCTGTAACCGTCTTCGGTCATTACAACACTTACTGCGTCATCCAAGTCCTTAGCATCAGCACCGTCTATCGTAACGATCAGATCATTTTCGTAGCTGACTCTGTCCTTCTTGTCCTCTTCCGAAACTTCATTGGGGATCTCGGCAGTTTCGTCCGCCACTTCCATCGAAAACTCGGGATAGATGTTGAAGGCCCTTAAGATTGACTTCATGTCCGTATGAGGATCATCGATGTGTCCGAGTATCTCAACCACACGGCCTTCGGGATTTTTCTTCTTCGTACCGTAGTCTGTGATCTTTACATAGACCTTGTGGCCGTCAACAGCTCCCTTGGTGTGCTCTTTCTGAATAAAGATGTCCTCTTCCATCCCGCGATCGTCCGGAACCACAAATCCAAAATTCTTACTCTTTGCAAATGTACCGATAACATATTCCGTATTTCTTTTCAGTATCTTTTCAACAACGCCTTCAGCTTTACGATCTCCGTTTTTTTCACGTGTGATCCTTACCGAAACCGTGTCGTCATTCCATGCGGCCTTCTTATCGAATGCAGGGATAAAGATCTCTTCTCCCGCTTCACCGTTTTCATCCAAAACCGCCGCAAAGCCGAAACCTTTTGCAGTGGAGCGAAATACAGCCGTGACAAGTTTAACTTCATCTTGTTTCTTCTCAATTTTTCTTTCTTTTTTTTCTTTCTTTAATTTGATCTTTATTTCTTTCATTAAATTCTCCGGATAAAGATAAAAATAGGGCATGCATCAGATGCACGCCCTTTTGATCTTTCTTTTCTTTTTAGAGCAGGTTAAGGACAACCGAAAGAAGGAGAAATGCAACAGCAAGAATCTTTGTGATTCTTTCAAGCGTACCTTCCATGGAACGGCCCTTGTTTCTGCCCCAATAGGTTTCAGCCATACCGCTTACGGAACCGGAAAGTCCTTCGGACTTACTTTCCTGACCAAGTACAACGATAACCAGAGCGAGACAAATAATAACATAAACAATTGTAACAACAACCTTTAAGATTTCCACTTTATACACCTCCAAACGCGAGAGATTTTTGTTTTCTGCGAGCATCCCTCGCATCCACTTCGTATTCCAAAATACGACACTGCGGATTATTATACTTAAAAAGATTAGATTTGTAAAGAGGCAAAATTAAAACAGCGGGAAGTTTTCTCTTCCCGCCGGATTAAAGATTCTAAATTTATTTATTGTAGCAAACGATCTTTCCGAAGTCTGCCTTAAGTGAAGCGCCGCCTACAAGTCCGCCGTCGATGTCCTTCTCTGCGAAGAGCTCTGCCGCGTTACCTGCGTTTACGGAACCGCCGTACTGAATGCGAACAGCTTCTGCTGTAGCCTTATCATAGATTTCAGCGATGCATTCGCGGATACCGCCGCAAACTTCCTCAGCCTGAGCTGTGGTAGCGGTCTTTCCTGTGCCGATGGCCCAAATGGGTTCGTAAGCGATAACAAGCTTAGCAACATCAGCTGCTGCAACACCCTGAAGATCTGACTTGATCTGCATTCTGATCCAGTCCATTGTGATGCCCATTTCTCTCTGTTCAAGCGTTTCTCCGCAGCAAAGGATGGGAGTCAGGCCTGCTTCAATGGCCTTCTTTACCTTCTTGTTGAGAAGTGCGTCATCTTCCTTGAAGTAATCTCTTCTCTCGGAATGTCCGATGATAACGTACTCAACACCTGCGTCCTTCAACATTGCTGCTGAGATCTCACCTGTGTAAGCACCCTTCTCTTCGAAGTACATATTTTCAGCACCAACCTTAACGTTGGTTCCCTTAAGTGCATTAACAACGGGAACGATGTCAATGGCGGGAACGCAGTAAACTACGTCAACGTCATCATTCTTAACAAGATCCTTAAGCTCTGCGCAAAGTGCAACAGCCTGTGAAGGAGTCATGTTCATCTTCCAGTTACCTGCAATGATCTTCTTTCTCATTGTATCCTCCTAAACTAATGTAACGGTACGCATCTTCCTATTTGTCGTCAGCTGCTACTACGCCGGGAAGAGCCTTACCCTCAAGGAACTCAAGGGAAGCACCGCCGCCTGTGGAGATGTGGCTCATCTTGTCGCCGAAACCAAGCTGGTTGCAAGCTGCTGCGGAATCACCGCCGCCGATGATGGTTGTTGCATCTGTCTCTGCAAGAGCCTTTGCTACTGCTATAGTGCCCTTTGCAAGAGTAGGATTCTCAAATACGCCCATAGGTCCGTTCCAAACAACGGTCTTTGCGCTCTTAACAGCATTTGCAAAGAGTTCGCAGGTCTTGGGACCGATGTCAAGGCCTTCCTTGTCAGCAGGGATCTTGTTGGAGTCAACGTAAGTAACATCAATGGGTGCGTCGATGGGATCGGGGAAACCTGCAGCAATACCTGTATCAAC
>JAILNG010000148.1 GCA_024691875.1 Lachnospiraceae bacterium
CATCGGACACGGAGGCCTTAAGGAAGGCCAGATCGTAAACCGTCTCCTTGAAGAACTGGAAAAGAAAAAGAAGCGTGAGATCACGGATGAAAAGATCCTTGAATCTGTTGCCGAGATCAAGAGTACCAAAAAGCCTGTGGAAGTAAAAGCCAAATCAGGCATAGTGGTACAGGGCGCCGGAGACATCTCCGTTCACTTCTCCAAGTGTTGCTCTCCCGTTCCGGGAGACGAGATCGTCGGCTTTGTTACCAGAGGCCGAGGTATTTCGATCCACAGAACGGATTGCGTTAACGTTATCAATGCAACGGACGAAGAGAGAATGCGTCTTGTCAGCGCCGAGTGGAACGAAGGCGACAAACAGAGCGGAAACTACTTTGCTGAGATCAACATTTATGCACACAACAGAAGCGGAATGATCCTGGATATCTCCAAGGTTATGACCGAAAGTAAGATAGACATGACAAATATCAACAGCCGTGTGAGCAAGAACGGTACAGCTACCATCACCATGGGCTTTGACGTTTCCAGCACGGAAATGCTCACCACAGTGATCTCAAAGCTCAGAATGATCGAGGGCGTGGTTGATGTTGAAAGAACAATGGGATAATGAAACAGATATATGCATACATAAAGGGCTTGGATTACGGTCAGGACATCGGACCGCTGATTAAAGCCTTTTTTAGAGATTGTGAAGTTAAAACAATAAACAGCGAAGAAGCGGAAGAAGAAAAAAAGCGGGAAGAGGCAAAGATAAAGCGAGGCCATGGCCAGATCGAAGCACCTCTTATTGTAGGGACTTTTAACTTCCTGCTGAATGACAGGGATTTTTCCGTTGATGCGGAGGTTTACGATAAAAAATCATCAGCAAACGAGGATTTTTCTCAAAATCCCGAATTTACTTATGTTAATGAGGGCGATCCCGACAGAAGGATGTACAGGAATCATTTGCACCGTGCTTTGTATCGGATCCTGAGCGAACTCTCCGGAAGAACACTTCCCTGGGGCACTCTGACAGGCGTCCGTCCCACCAAGCAGGTACTGGACATGCGGCAGAGAGGCTGTTCCGCATCCGAGATCATTTCTCATTATGAAAATGAGTATCTTGCAAGCCCTGAAAAAGCGAAGCTCGCCCTAAGGGTAACGGAAAACGAGATGAGGCTTTTGGAAGGCCTCACATTTGATGACACCTACAGTCTTTACATCGGCGTACCCTTTTGCCCAAGCATATGCCTGTATTGCTCGTTTTCGTCTTATCCCTATGAAAAATACAAGGCCTACGCGGAACCTTACGTAAATGCCTTGCTTCACGAGATCGAAGCTACCGCTGAGATAATGAAGAACAAAAGACTGATAAGCATATATTTTGGCGGCGGAACGCCCACTACTTTAACTGCAGAGCAGCTGAGGACAGTGATCCGAAAGATCAAGGAATGCTTTGATCTTAAGGATCTGAGAGAATGGACAGTAGAAGCGGGACGACCTGACAGCATAACCCGAGACAAACTGGCTGTACTCAAGGAAGAGGGAGTCACGAGGATTTCGGTTAATCCTCAGACCATGCAGCAAAGGACATTGGATCTGATCGGAAGAAGGCACACGGTGGATGATGTGCTCCAAGCTTTTGCTCTTGCCAGAGAATGCGGCTTTGACAACATCAACATGGATCTGATCGCCGGGCTCAACGGAGAGACTCTTGAAGACTTCAAGGACACCTTGAGACAGGTGGGAGAGCTGGAACCGGATTCGGTCACTGTGCACACATTGGCTGTAAAGCGTGCTGCAAGATTGAACGCCGAAATGGAAACTTACGCAGACAGTCTCAGCACTGAAACGGGGCTTATGACTGAATATGCGGAAAAATTTATGAATGAAAAGGGCTACGAACCCTACTACCTGTACAGACAGAAAAACATGTCCGAAAACCTGGAAAATGTGGGGTACGCAAAGCCGGGCAAGGAAGGACTTTACAACGTTTTGATCATGGAGGAATGCCACACCATTGCGGCTTGCGGGCCGGGAGCCTCTTCAAAATTGGTCAGAAGCGATGAAGTTTTCGGCAACGGATTTTTGAATGAAGCCGAGGATGGGGAATACAAAGTCAGAAAGATCGAACGAACGGAAAACGTAAAGAGTGTTAAGGATTACGTGGAACGAACTGAGGAAATGATCGAACGAAAGAGGAAACTCTTTTCGGATCTAAAATAAATTTTAAAGGAAGATATCATGTATTTTGATTCGGAGAAGGAAATCAGAAACATCCTCTATCTTTTGGATCTGAAGGGTGTGGTAACTGAGGATTTGGAGGACAGCATCGATCACGGACGGCTCGTGGCAGCCATTGTGAAGATGCTGGCAAGTCGCATCGGACTTGACGAAAAGACAACTGAAGTCATTTACAATGCCGCATGTGTCCATGATGTTGGGAAACTGAAGCTTTCCCAAAGCATATACGGACGTGACAAGAAATCCTTACATGTTGAGGAAGTTCGACACATGAGGATGCATGCAAAGCTGGGTGCGGAGATGTTGGGGCAGTGCAATTATCCCTATGATATCGTTGAAGCGGTCTACCATCATCATGAATGTTATGACGGCAGCGGCTATCCCGACAATCTCAGAGGGGAGGACATCCCTTATTCATCCAGATTTATCAAGATCTGCGATGCGTTTGCCGCGTTGATCTCTGACAGACCGTATCGTAAAGGCTTTGACAAAGACACGGCTCTCGGGATGATGATTGAAGACAATAAAGAGTATGATATAAGGCTTTTCCTGGATTTTATGAACATGGTGAATTCGCCGGAATTTGATGAGATCCTTAAGATGGCCGAAGAGATGAACAAGAAACATTCCTATAAATAAAAAGGAAGGGTTGCATGTGCGATATTTAACCTCTTACCGATGTGTCAGGTAAAGAGGACAGACATCGCTCATACACACCCTTTTTTATTGCAGGGAAGGCGTAGTTTATCAATATGCCTGCCGGCTTAATAAATAGACCGGCTTGCTTTACTTTATTTATATGCCTGCCGGCTTTCAAAGGAAAGATCAGGTGCTTTCGTATTTTTTAGCCGCATGATGAAGCGGGATGAAGCACGAAAACAGCGCTCCGAAGGTGGGAATAAAAAGCAAAAACGCTGCGAAACCTTCAAATTTAATAAATCTATCCATCAGGATCGTTATAACAGGGTAGATGAGTGCTACGATCATTGACCATAGTCTGAGAGCTTTAAGGATGGGCTTCCAGTTGTTGTTATTGAATGTGACGCCGGGCATGTTCATAGAGAATGAACCGTCCTTGTATTCCGTAACCTTTTTTTCATCATAGTATCCCGGAAGCTTTTCTTTTGCAACGACCCAGAAGTAGATCCCGAAAAAGTAGATCAGGAACAGTACGGTGGGTAAATGGAGTGAGATGACAAACCAGTCCACATTCTTAAGAAACAACAGGACGGAGCACTCCGCCAGCGACGCGATTATGATGCTGATGATGGCGCAGATCCTTGAAAACCTGTGATACTTTGCCTCTTTTTCCAGCTTTTCGTTGTTCAGATCCATTGCCTGCCTGAGCATTTCATCAACTTCTTTTTTTTCTATTTTATCTTCGATTTCCATAATTCTCCCTTCCACCAGTTCGGTGAGTGACACGGAGAGAATGTCTGCCAGCGGCTCCAGCATCGTGATGTCGGGATAACTTAAACCACGTTCCCATTTGCTCACTGCTTTGTCGGAGATCCTGAGCATGTCGGCAATCTCTTTCTGTGTCAGTTTTTTTTCTTTTCTGCGTTCTGCTACGAACGACCCGAATTGTTCTTTTTCCATGGTGGCCTCCATAAGTTTGCGGGAGGAATGCCTAACTTGACCTCCTGCTTTAGTGAGATGATAGCTTAAATGACCCAAAAAGGCAACCGACTGTTAGTTTACTTTTGAAAAAAAATGTGTGCCGATGGGGCCTGCCGACTTACGGGACGTAAAAAGAAGCGAGATTACCACGGAAACCTTCGGTTTAGTCGATCCCGTGGTAAAAATCTAGAAGAGGAAGAATGAAAAAAGGTGGGACGGCGTAAGATTACCACGGAAAGGGACGAATTTATCGATCCCGTGGTAAAAACAGACTCTGAGGAACAAGGATTAGGAAAAATTTACCACGGAGAGCGGCAGAAGCGGGAATTCCGTGGTAAAAATCGGACGATGGATAAGAAACGAGTGGGAATTTTACCACGGAAACTAACAATTGAATCGATTCCGTGGTAAAAATCGGGATGAAGGAAAAAGAAAGGAAGCAATTTTACCACGGAAAACGTCGGTTTAGTCAATTCCGTGGTAAAAGCTGTAAAACAAGCAAAAAAAGCCCCGTGGTCGATGGATTTCACCGATTCACGGGGCATAAAAGTCAAGCTGTTTTATTATTCGGGCATAACGATTGCGATGTGATCCTCTTCAAGCTGCTTGGGAGTAACTTCTGCGGGAGCACCCATCATAAGGTCCTGAGCGTTTTTGTTCATAGGGAAAGCGATAACATCTCTGATCGCATCCTTACCGAGGATCAGCATTACCATACGGTCAACTCCGGGAGCGATGCCTCCGTGCGGCGGTGCACCGTAGCAGAATGCGTTGTACATTGCGGGGAACTTTGCCTTAACATCTTCCTCACCGAGACGAACGAGCTTGAAGGCTTCGATCATGATCTCGTGATCGTGGTTACGGATAGCGCCGGAAGAGAGCTCTACGCCGTTAACAACCAGATCGTACTGATAAGCAAGGATGTCAAGAGGATCCTGAGTCTTCAAAGCTTCCATTCCGCCCTTGGGCATTGAGAAAGGATTGTGACAGAACTCAAGCTCACCTGACTCTTCACCGATCTCGTACATAGGGAAGTCTACGATCCAGCAGAATTCGTACTTTTCTTTGTCCATGTGTCCTTCAGCGGCTGCTCCGAGGAGCTTTCTGAAAACACCTGCCGTCTTCTGGGCAGTGAGGAGGTCACCTGCTGCGAGACCGACGAAATCACCGTTTTTAAGGCCGAGAGCTTCGATAACTGCCTGCTTTCTGGCTGCAAGGAACTTGGAAATTCCGCCTACAAACTCACCGTTCTCGTCAACACGGAACCAGTAAGCCTTCTGAGCTGTGGTAACTTCAACGTCTGCGATCATAGCGTCGATCTGCTTACGTGTTGCATTGAACTTGTCAACGACAACAGCCTTAACTACTTTGTCCTTGAAGGGCTCAAATCCGCAGTCGGCCATAACGCTTGTAGCATCCTGAAGAACCAGGTCGATACGAAGGTCGGGCTTGTCCGAACCATATTTGTCCATTGCTTCACGGTAAGGGATGCGTACAAAAGGAGCCTTGGAAGCTGTCTTGTAAACACCGTACTTCGCGAAAATGGGAGGAAGCACGTCCTCAATTACTGCAAAAATGTCTTCCTGAGATGCGAAAGCCATTTCCATATCCATCTGATAGAATTCTCCCGGGCTTCTGTCTGCGCGGGCATCTTCATCACGGAAGCAGGGTGCGATCTGGAAGTACTTGTCGAAGCCTGCGGTCATGAGAAGCTGCTTGAACTGCTGAGGTGCCTGGGGAAGTGCATAAAACTTTCCGGGGTGATTTCTTGCGGGAACAAGATAATCTCTTGCACCTTCGGGTGAAGAAGCAGTGAGGATGGGGGTTGTGATCTCAAGGAAGCCGTGAGCGATCATTGCGTTTCTGAGCTCTGATACGATCTGGCTTCTGATCACGATGTTTTTCTTGACCTCAGGATTTCTTAGATCAAGATAACGATACTTAAGACGTGTGTTTTCGTCTGCTTCGGTTGACTTTGTTATTTCAAAAGGAAGCGCGTTATATCTGCACTTGCCGAGGATTTCGATCTTCTCGGGAACGACTTCGATCTCGCCTGTGGGCAGGTCCTTGTTCTTGGAAGAACGCTCTCTTACAATACCTGTGGCGGAAATGGTGGTTTCCTTGTTGAGGCTGTCAATGATCGCCATCATTTCTTCGGTCTCAATGACAAGCTGTGTTGTGCCATAGAAATCGCGTAAAATTACGAAGCCAAGATTTTTGCTGACTTTACGGATGTTTTCAAACCATCCGACCAGCGTAACCTTTTCACCGGCATTTGCAAGACGAAGCTCGTTGCAGTTGTGGGTTCTTGACTGAGTCATGATAATTTTTCCTTTCATTAAATCTGTACTCTAAACTCGTATTTTAGCACGGATACTCACCTAAATGCAATAACAATGTTTCGAAGGTTTTATAAATCCGTCGCGGGATCTGAAATCAGCCGCTCCTACGTGTAAAGAAGGCAAAACAGGCATATATACACGTAGCGGGAGAAGAGAGGGAGGAAATGTCTACGTGTAAAGAGGGCAAAACAGGCATATATACACGTAGCGGGGGGAGAAAGGGAGGAAATGCCTACGTGTAAAGAGGGCAAAACAGGCACATATACACGTAACGGGGGGAGAAAAGCGGAATGAGCCTACGTGTAAAGAGAGGGAAACAGGCATATATACACGTAGCGAGGGGAGAAAAGCGGAATG
>JAILNG010000150.1 GCA_024691875.1 Lachnospiraceae bacterium
TTCTCCGGGGATGTAGCTTGTTACTTCGATTCCGTTGGAAAGACGAACTCTGGCAATCTTTCTGAGAGCTGAGTTAGGCTTCTTAGGTGTAGCTGTACGAACTGCTGTACATACACCACGCTTCTGAGGGGACTGTGTGTCAATATCGTTCTTGTTGAGCGAATTGTATCCTCTTAACAGAGCGGGAGCTGTTGACTTCTTCTCTACGGTCTGTCTGCCTTTTCTTACTAACTGGTTAAATGTAGGCATTAACTTTTCCTCCTGTTAAAATTTAAAAGTTGGTGGCTGCCTGTCTAGCAAGCATATTGCTTCTTTACGCGTTCCGGCAGTCTTTCGAAAGCCTTCAAACATTCATCGAACATTTGTTTTTCGCGCAAAAATCCCGTGCGCTTCTGGCACACGCACGGGATATTATATCCACCTGAAAATGGATTGTCAAGAAAATTTTTTTTACAATATTTTTTTACTTAAGCACTTCGTCGATCTTGGCAATAATATCTTCATATTCTTTAAGATATTCTTCGTGATGTTGATCCACAAAGTCTATATTGCCGTCTCTGGAAGCAAATTCCAGGGACTTCATGTGTTCGGACAACTCTGTCGCACCGATTGTAAGGGATGTTCCTTTTACCGCATGAACGAAGATCCGATAGTTTTCGAAATTCCTCTCGGCGTAGGCCTGTATTATCTCGGCAACTCTGGAATTTGTCATGTAGGACTGCAGCATCTTTTTATAGAAGCCCGTATCATCGCAGCAATAGCTCATTCCTGTAGTCGTGTCAAGGAAGGAGGCTTTCTCCAGGAACGCTTTGTCTTCCGATGAAAGCTCCGATCCGCTGCCTGCATTTTCTTCCTCGTTTTCCGCTTCCCTGACAGCTTCGTCGATGATGGCCGACTCTCTGTCGGAGGCGCTTAAGCCCGAATTTTTCTCGGTCACCAGGCTTTCAAGAAGTGTGATGGGAAGGAACTGCGCCAAAACTTTTAAAAGTCGCTGTTTTTCAACAGGCTTGGACAGATACTCGTCAAAGCCTGCATCCAGGTACTTCTTCTTTTCTCCCGCTACAGCATTTGCTGTGATCACCACAATGGGCGTATCATCGCAGATGTGTTCGCGTCTCAGCACGTTCAATGCCTCGACCCCGTCCATTACCGGAAGCATATGGTCCATGAAGATCAGATCGTAATGGGTCTTCTTCGCTTTATCCACCGCTTCCAGGCCATCCTCTGCGTAATCTATCTTTATCTTTGTCTCTTCAAGGAGTTTACCCATGAGGTCAAGGTTCATTGCATTATCATCCACCGCAAGGATCCTTGCATTTGGTGCCACAAGTGTGATCCTCTCTTCCTTTGAACATCTGTAAAGTTCTCCGTCGAAGGTTACTTCTCCGATCGGTCTGGGATCCACAATGTGTGGACGGATGGTGAACCAGAAACGACTTCCTTTGCCGTATCTGCTCTCCGCATGAAGCTCGGATCCCATCTTTTCCAGAATCCTGACGGCAAACGCTAAACCTATGCCTGTGCCTTGTTTACTGCGGTTCTTGGACTTGTCGACTCTCAGATAACGCTCTGCGATCTTCTCCATGTCTTCGGGCTTGATCCCGACGCCGGTATCTGTGACGGAGAAAGTGATCTCGCACTTGTCAGTCTTTTCAATGGGTACAAAATCTATGTCGATGGTGATCATGCCCTGCTCGGTGTACTTGACCGCATTGGAGATCAGGTTTGTGCAGACCTGAGTGAATCGCATGGAATCGCCCTTTATCGCCATGGGTATATTCGGATCGATGTTAAACGCCACAGCCAGATTCTTTTTGCCCGCATTGTATTGCGCGTAAGAAAGTATATCTATTATAGAAGGAAATGTCTCAGCACGGACAAATTCGATCTCAAAGTCAGAGCCCCCAATACCTGTATAATCAAGTATATCGCTCACAACAGCCAGGAGATTTCTGCCTGACTGCTCAACATTTGCGATGTATTCCGCGGTGGCAGGTTCCTTTGTCTTTTCACTGATCATTTCACTGTATCCGAGAATTGCATGGATGGGCGTTCTGATCTCATGAGACATGTTGGTAAGGAAATCCGTCTTGGCATTGTTTGCTTTTTCAAGCTCGGTAAGGCTTTCATCCAGCTCCTGCGTCCTGCTTAATAGTTCCTTTCTCTGCTTTAAGTAAGCTTTTGACTGATACCTTAAGAAGATTCCGCAGAAGGCCGTAACCACCGTCAGTCCGATTATAATGTCCGCAACCAACTCTTTGTCCCCGATCCTGCCGGTTACCAGCTCGGGATGGATCTCAGAGATAGCGATCACTCCCACGTAAGTGACCAGCGTTATTGTGTAAAGAACATAGGGCGAGACACCTTTCGTGAGTACCCAGGGAAGAAGCAATCCAAAAGCGAACCACAAAGGCATACCGGATCGCATTCCGCCGCAGTTAAAGTAAATTATCGGGAAAAGAATATCTATTACGGTAAACAACATCATGTTGGACACCGGAACAGTGTTCTTTTTAAAATATACTATAATATAGTAGATGACTCCCAGGAAACAGTTTCCGAGGATTGCGATCATTACGGTGCTGTTGTTTCCGACCAGCCACGAGCCGATCGTTGCAAACAGTCCGCAGACAACAAGTACCAGCACTCCGACGTTGATCATCTTTTCCGTCATATCAAGATCGTCGCTGAAGTAGTGGGCCTTAAGAGCCATACGAAGATGCGTGATGGTATCCCTTGAGTTGCTCTTTTCAGCCTTAAATGTAACAGAAGCTCCGCTTCCCGCATAGCTGTCCGCGTACTTGTTTTCGGATTGGGCATCGGAATTGTTTGAAGAAGTATCCGCAGAACCTTCATTCTCCTCAGTTCCTCTTGCAAAAGCACTCGATCTCTTTGCGAAGTCAATGGGTGCCTGAATGAATTCAGTTCTCTCCATCTCTTCCTCTTCCCATTCGATCTTATCCTTGGGAAGGAAGCGACGTACCATTTCCTCCAGAGTATTTCCCTGAACAGGCTTAGACAGATAATCCGCAAAGCCTTCTTTAATGTATTCTTCCTTTGCTCCCGCTACGGCATTTGCCGTAAGAACGATGACGGGAGTCTTGGCGTTGATGCAGTCCTTAACGCTCTTAAGTCGTTTAAAGGTCTCAATGCCGTCCATATCAGGCATGAGATGGTCCATGAAGATGATATCGTAATGATTCTGCTTGGCAAGATCGATACAGTCAATACCGTTGGTTGCAGTGGTGATCTTAACCTTCGTGTTCTTGAGAAGTCCCTTCATTACTTCGAGGTTCATGTCCACATCGTCCACAACCAGGATCTCGGCTTCAGGAGCACGGAAGCTCTCTTTGTAACCGGAAACACGCTTCACGCCCGCTGCCGGAGTCTCAGCAAATACACCCATGGGTGTGTCATCGGTAATGCCCTGAGGAATTTCCACCGAGAACTTGGATCCCATACCGTACTCGCTTTCAAGCGAAATGCGGCCGTCCATAAGGGCAACCAGCTGCTTTGTAATGGAAAGGCCGAGGCCCGTTCCTTCTATATTTCTGTTCTTCTTCTGATCCACACGGATGTAGGATGTGAAAAGCTTGTTCTTGTCTTCGTCCGATATGCCTATGCCTGTGTCGGTGACGGAAATAAAGAGCCTGCCCTTACTTCCTTCTTCCTTATTAAAGTCCATTTCGACGGTAACAAGTCCTTCCGTCGTGTACTTTATGGCATTGTTTAAAAGGTTGGTCAGGATCTGGCGGATACGTGTCTCGTCACCCATGAGCCGCGCAGGCATCATGGTGTTGTTGAACACACGAAGCTCAACCTTCTTGTCCGCCGCGCGCTGCGCCACAACATTGTAAGCATCGCGAAGCAGTGTCATGGTGCTGTAATCCACAGGAATGATGGACATTTCACCCGCCTCGATCTTTGAAAAGTCGAGAACGTCATTTACTATAGAAAGAAGTGTCTTACTTGCACTTCTGATGTTGTCGGAATAACCTGTGATGGTATCATTCGTGCTCTCTCTTAAGATCATCTCGTTCATGCCAAGAACCGCATTGATGGGAGTTCGGATCTCGTGAGACATGTTGGCAAGGAATTTACTCTTTTCGGTACTTGCTCTCTTGAGTTCCTTTGCCTTCTCCTGCAATTCATCGGCCTGTTCCTCAACTCTTGCACGGGAGATGGAAACGGATGCGCAGAAGTAGGAAACAACTCCGATAATGAGAAGGGACAAAAGCACGCTCATGTAGAGCACTTCCTTCTCCTGACGGAACACGCTTTCGTAATCCGTTATCATGACCAGATACCAATCGTCCAGGATGTTCTGAGAGAAGACCATAACGCTTCTCCCGTCGATCTTTTCTATCAGATAGTTTTCTTCGGAATCCGTGGAAGTCGTTTCGATAACCTTGTTTACAATTGTGGCTTTTTCATTCCCAAAACGCTTCTGACCGGCCTCAGTCTTAATGTTGATCCCGTTGCAAAGAGGATCGTCTCCGAAGATCACCAGCCCGTTACTGTTTACAAGAAGTCCGTAGCTGTCGGGATTTTCCCGTATCTCGTCTATAATAGCCTGTATCCTTTCGGCTTTAATGTCCAAAGCCAGAACACTTTCTCCGTCTTCAAGAAGCATGCTGACGGAAATGACCATTTTTCCGGTCTCCGCGTCAAGATAGGGAGTAACAACGGAAGGCAATCCGTTTTCATGCTTTGCGGACCAATACCATGGGCGCTTCTCAGCTTCGTAGCCCTCCTCGGGAACCCACCCGGCTCCGTCAATATACTCGCCTCCGAACACGCCGTAAACACCGGTAAAATCGGAAACACTGGACTCTCTGTAATTCGATGTGATACCTGAAAGGAAATCATAAATGTCTTTATTTGTGCCGCCGTGCCTGATGCTGCTGGCGAGGAATATGCCTGTGGTACGAACGGTGTCTATTCCGGACGTGATGCGTTCGTTGATCTTGGCAGCTTCTTCCCCGAGTGTTCTCTCGCAAAGCTCGGTCTCTTTTTTCTTGGCCAGGGAGTAAAAAGCACTAAAAGAATAATAGTCGATAAAGGTAACCAAAGAAACGGTTACCAGAAGAGTGAAAATGAAAGCAATTTTACGTTTTGTCTTTGTTGTCATTTGCATTGTCAACGCTTCTCCGAAAATTTCACAAAAGAAAAGGGGAACGTGAAAAACGTTCCCCGATTAGGCTCTGTATCAGCAACCGAGGATCTTGTTAACCCGGTTTACAAGGTCCTGCTTTCTGAAAGGCTTTCTGACATAGTCAACCGCCCCCAATCTGCCGGCCTCTTTTACATGATCGAAATCAGCAATTGATGTAAGGAAGACAACGGGAATGTTGCTGAACTCTTCCCTTGCCCTTATTGCTTTTAAAGTTTGTATTCCATTGATCTCAGGCATATCAATATCCAACAGCACCAGATCGATGCCGCCTTCACACATGGCTGAAATACCTTCGATCCCCGACTGCGCCGTAACCACATTGAAGCCTTCCTGGCGTAAAATGTACTCATCGCGATCGAGATTCATCTTGTCATCATCAATGATCAAAATAGTCTTCATAATAAACCTCTCAAATCTCCTCATCTTCTGTGTTATTGCCACAAATCCATTGCGGCAAGGTGTTCCGGAATTTTCGCCCGTCGCACTGAGAATCGATTCCCCAATATCGTTCATTATGTGCTTTTCATTATCTTATCATAAATCGCAAGGATTTCAAGAGAAGATGAAAAATTTATTTGACTATCCCTTCAGCGTAATTAAGCGCCTCTACGATGTCGGCTTTGAAATTGTTCTGTCCGACGATCTCTGCCAATCCGTCCTTTTCCATGGCCTTCAAGGGCTGTTCGTTAACATGCGAAAATACCACGCGGATGTCTTTGTTCCTGATCTCGGTAACAAGTTCTCTGAGAGACTTGAGAGCGGATGCATCGATCGCTGTGACCGCACGCATTCTGATGATGACTACCTGAGTGGTCTTCTCAACGCCGATCTTCATGATCCTGTCTGTGGCAGCGAAGAAAAGAGGTCCGGATATCTCATATACCTTAATGGAACGAGGGATTTCACGGAGCTTTTCAGCTTCGCCCGGAGTCACATCCGGATCGTCAATGTACTTCCAAGCCTGTATGCCTGTAGTGTCGGACATTCTCTTCATGAAGAGGATGGCTGCCATTACCACGCCGACTTCAATGGCAACTACAAGGTCAAAGAATACGGTGAGAAGGAAAGTAGTTACAAGAACAAGCACATCGCTCTTGGGAGCTGTCTTGATCAGACGTGTAAATGCCTTCCAGTCAGCCATTCCGAAAGCAACCACCAAAAGGACCGCTGCCAGTGTGGTCATGGGAATGTAGGCTGCAATGGGCATGAGGAGCAGGAGCACCAGAGTGAGAGTCACGCAGTGTGTAATGCCCGCAATGGGAGAACGGCCGCCGTTACGAACGTTTGCCGCTGTTCTGGCAATGGCTCCGGTAGCGGGAATACCTCCGAAAAGTCCGGAGAAAATGTTACCCAGGCCCTGTCCCACCAATTCCGCATTGGATTTGTGAGTGTCTCCGATCATCCCGTCAGATACGACTGCGGAGAGCAGGGACTCTATGCCTGCAAGAATAGCGATAGTGAACGCAGGCTGAATGAGTTCCTTGACCATTTCAAAATTAACATCGGGGATCGTGGGTGTGGGGAACTTGGAAGAAAGTTCGCCGTACACACTGCCGATGGTATTTACGGGAAGCTTTGCAACCGCCGCAAGAACAGTTGTGATCACGATTGCCATGAGAGATCCGGGGATCGTGCTCAAGAAGCCGGGAAGCTTTTCGGAGATCTTGGGCCAGATCATCATGATAAGAACAGCACCGAGTCCAAGGATCAGTGCGATGAGATTTGTTGTCCCCAAAGCCTTTACGTAAGCGATCAGCTTGTCCACAAATTCGGAAGGAACCGTTTCCATCCTGAATCCGAAAAAGTCCTTAAGCTGTCCCACAAAGAGGGTTACCGCAATACCACAGGTAAAGCCGCAGGTAATGGTGTAAGGGATGTATTTGATAAGTGAACCGAAATGGAAGATACCGAAGATCACGAGTATGATACCTGCCATGATCGTGGCTACCGTAAGTCCGGAGGTTCCGTATTTTGCGATGATACCGTAGATGATGACAACGAAAGCCGCTGTGGGGCCTCCGATCTGCACACTGCTTCCGCCGAAAACTGCAATGAAGAAGCCCGCAATAATGGCAGTGTAAAGGCCCTGCTCAGGTCCTACGCCCGATGCGATGGCAAGTGCAATGGAAAGAGGCAGTGCGATGATACCGACGATCACACCTGCGATTATGTCTTTCACCAGTTGCTTTCCGCTGTAGTCTTTAAAACAATCAAAAAGCTTCGGTTTTAATTCGTTCATTTTTTCTCCTTATCCGGTTCAATTGACCTTATATGCATTGTATTTTTTCACAACGAGCGGTAATATACACCCACTTTTACGAAAAATCAAGCATTTCTTTTATAAACCGCGAAATGACTGCATCCTTGCCGTTAAGCCTCTTAACGTAAGAAATGTGCAGTCTCATTGCGGCTCTGGTCACCGCCACATAGAACATTCTCCTCTCCTGTTCCTCCTCTTCCGAAGTCACCGCTTTTTTGTATGGTGTGATTCCTTCATTCACGTCCGGCAGGAAAACCACATCGTACTCCAGCCCCTTCGCTCCGTGCATGGTTGTAACCGTAACGCTGTCCTTAACCTCTCCCTTTTCCATGTCGACCCGCCGCTCCAGCTCGTTCTTCATCTTCGCCATGTGCTCAAACCAGCTTTCAAAATCCCTAAACTCCGCCGCCTCATCCTGAAGCCTGTCCAGCACCTCCAAAAGTTCGTCCTCCCTCAGTCCTTTCCCACAGGCATATTCTTTCAAAAACGCCTCATACCCCACAGCCTTCCGGATGTAGATCACCGCGGAAAGCGGCGTTCCTCTTTTTATGAAAGCCAGATCGTACTCCAGTTTCTCAACTGCCTTGTAAAGCCATGGCTTTTTCCTCACTGTCGCTTTGATCGTCTCAAAGCTGAAGTTTTCCTCCGGGAGGCAGTCTCTTGAAATGTATCGTTTAGGACGGTTCATGATCGAAATAAGAGTTTCCCTTTTTCTGTCTCCCCGCGCAAGCATTATATAGGAAAGAACATCCTTCACGGCGAAGTGAGAGTAGATGCTTTGAACACTTCCTTTAACCGAAAAAGGAATATTTGCCGCAGAAAGACACGAAGTCATCTGTCCGGCAAAACGGTTCGTGCGATAGATTATCGCCATCTGTGACCACAAAAGTCCTCTTGCACGGTACTCCCGAATCTTGTCCGTGATAGCATCTCCCTCCGCCTTTCGGTCCTCAAACATTCGGATCTCGGGCGGTACGCCTTCCTCCCTCACAGCTTCGATCTGCTTCGGAAAACGCCTGTCGTTGTGTCGGATCAGGCGTCCGGCCGCTTTTACTATGCTTCCTTTTGAGCGGTAATTTTTCTTTAAAACGATCCTTTGAGCATCCGGGTAGTCCTTTTCAAAACCCAGCATTATACCCGGATCGGAGCCCCTAAAGGCATATATCGACTGGTCATCGTCTCCCACTATAAAAAGGTTGTTCCGGGGTTCTGCAATGAGACGGATCAGCCTGTACTGTAAGGGATTTATGTCCTGAAATTCATCTATCATGATAAACTCAAACTTTTCCCTCCACAGATCAAGGATCTCGGGGCGATTCTTAAAAAGCTCCTCCGTCAAAAGCAGCATGTCGTCAAAATCCAGCTGCCTGTTTCTTTTAAGGATCTCATTATAGCCCGCAAAGACTTTCCGAAAGATCTCCGGCGCACAGGATGAAGAGTAGTAATCCTTTTTGAGTCCCCCGTTTCCTTTGACCTTTCCGATCTCTGCACGGATCTCTCCGATCACATCCACGTTTTCGATCTCAAGCCCTGATTCAAAGGTCAGACGCGAAACCAGCTTTAAAGCCTCGCTCTCACTGATGACGGAGGATGCGTCAAGGTTCATGGCAAAGCGGAGGATCTTAAAAAATACACTGTGAAATGTACCGAAGGTCACACATTTTTCTTCGTCGCTCCGGCTTGTCGCAAAAATGCGACGCTTCATCTCGTCCGCTGCTGCCTTTGTAAAAGTCACCACTAAAATGTTCCCGCCCGGAACATGGTGCTTTCTTATTAAATTCATTGTTCGTTCGGTGATTACCGCCGTTTTCCCGGATCCGGGGCCGGCAAGGATCACAGCGGGGCCGTAAAGGATGTCCGCTGCCTTTTTCTGATCTTCATTAAGATTCATTTTGAATTAAAAAAAAGAATTATGCGAGAGGATTATAACACAAAAAGACGGGCTTTAACACCCGTCTTTTAAAGTTTTGAATCAGATTTTATTTTTCAAGCATCTCGATAGCTTTTCTTACTCTTCTCAAAGACTCCTCTTTTCCGAGGATCTCCATGATCTCGTAAGCACCGCCGGGAGTCATCTGCTTTCCGGAAACGGCTGTACGAACGGGCCAGAGTCCCTGACCGTTCTTTATGCCCTTTTCTGCGATGTAATTCATAAGGAAGGCTTCAACGCCTGCGATAGAGTAATCGTTAAGTGCCTCAAGTCCGGGAAGAAGATCCTTAAGGACCTCAAGTGAGCTTTCCTTTGTGGTCTTCATCTTCTTGTGAACATACATCTCAGTGTCGTACTCAGGAAGTTCCTCGAAGAAATCGATCTTCTCCGCAATGTCGCAGAAGGTCTCGATACGTGTCTTTACAAGCATTGCGATCTTTTCGAGATCGAGGGGCTTTGTGATCACTTTCTTAACATAAGGAAGAGCGTGCTCGATGTAGGCTTTGTCGTCCATTGCCTTGATGTACTCTCCGTTCATCCAGCGAAGCTTGTTCATGTCGAATACGGAAGGGGACTTGTTGATGTGGTGGTAATCAAACACCTCGATCAATTCCTTGAGTGAGAAGATCTCTCTGTCCGTTCCGGAACTCCATCCGAGAAGCGCCATAAAGTTTACAATTGCCTCAGGCAGGAATCCCTGCTCCTCAAGATCTTCGAAAGAAGAATGTCCGCTTCTCTTTGAAAGCTTCTGATGCTCCTCATTGGTAATGAGAGGGCAATGAATGTAAACAGGCTCCTCCCATCCGAAAGCATGATAAAGTCTTGTGTACTTGGGTGTTGAAGAAAGGTACTCATTTCCTCTTACAACGTGTGTAATGCCCATAAGATGGTCATCCACGACATTTGCAAAGTTGTATGTCGGGAAACCGTCAGACTTGATCAGGATCATGTCGTCCAGGTCTTCGTTATTTACCGTGATCGTTCCGTAGTTTGCATCCGTGAAGGAGGTTGTGCCCTCTGTGGGGATGTTCTGACGGATGACGAAAGGCATTCCCGCTTTAAGGTTAGCCTCAACCTCTTCCTTTGAAAGATGGAGACAATGCTTATCGTATTTTCTTACTTCCTTAACATCCTTATTGTCTTCATCATCTTCCGCAGTTGCATTTACGGGAGTTCTCAAGGACTCAAGACGCTCTTTTGTGCAGAAGCAGTAATAAGCTTCGCCCTTTTCAACCAACATCTTTGCGTACTTCATGTAAAGTCCGCTCTTAACTCTTTCGCTCTGAACATAGGGTCCGTTGCCCTTGTCTTTATCAGGTCCTTCATCGTACTCAAGTCCTGTTTTCTTCAAAACTCTGTAGATCAGATCTGTAGCGCCTTCAACGAAACGTCCCTGGTCTGTGTCTTCTATTCTGAAAAGAAAATCACCGCCCTCGTGTTTTGCCACAAGGAACTCATATAAAGCTGTTCTCAAATTTCCCACATGCATCTTTCCCGTGGGACTGGGAGCGTAACGTGTACGAATCTTATCCATTTCTTTTTCCTCGCTTTTTTGCCGCAGGAACAGGCCTTCGGCTTCAATGTCAGAATAGTATAACGCCGACAGCCTTTAAATGTCAAGACTCTATACTTCCGCGGTACTGATCTCCGCCAGCTCGTTTGCGATGTTCTTCACACGTCCGAAAGCTTCTTCCGTAGCATTTGTTATCTCGTCTTCATTATTGGCCTCTTCCATGATCTCTCTGGATCGGTCGCTGAAACCCGAAACCATCAGATCCAGCTGACCCGCCAGTTCTTTTACGGTCTCGCTGTGTTTCTTAGTGGCTTCCGTTCTGTTACCGATGTCTTCGGTCTTTTCGTTCAGCATCTCTCTGATCTCTTCAAGAGTCTCAGTCCTGTCCTTGGCTCCTTTGATCTTTTCGATACCGTTTTCAACACTTGCTGCGTTCTGCTCATTCGTACTCTTAACGTCATTCAGTCTCTCACGTACTTTATCGACGAGAGCTGCGATCGCTTCCGTTGCTTCTTTGGAGTTTTCCGCAAGCACGCGCACGTTTTCCGCAACTACCGCAAAGCCCTTTCCCTGTTCTCCCGCTCTTGCCGCCTCTATGGAAGCGTTCAGGGCAAGAAGATTAGTCTGGGCGGATATGCTTGAGATCTGGTCAACAAAGCTGAAGATCTCCTGGATACCGGTGTCCAGCTCGTTGATCGAAGCGCCCGTTCTGTTGGAGGTCACTTCGATCTCCTTCATGCTGTCCGCAGCAATGTCCATGGACCGAATGACCTCTGCTGTTCTTTCGGAGATCTGTCCCGAGATCTTTGTGATCTCGCCTGTATGATCGTAAATGCCCATGATCAGGCTTCCCATCTCGTCAACGCTTTCCTGAATGGACTTCACCTGACCGCGGCTTTCTTCGCAGCCCTCTTCCGTGTTCTTTGCGGAAGCAACGATCAGTTTGTTTGCCTCTCGTGACTTTCCGATGGTTCCTTCAAGCTCGCTCATCATGTTGACCAGTTCACCCGATGCTTCTCCGCACTTTGTAATGATCTCCGCTGTCTGCTCCTTTGCATGAAGGTTCTCCAGGATCATTCTGGAAGCCTTGGCAATGCTTACAAACACGGTCGTCATTACAACCTGTTCCATGAGGTAGCCCGCAGTCTTGCTGATGAACCACTCCATGTTCGTATCGTTCTCAATCTGAGGGATATTGATGGAACGGATGTACATCGAAATGACCAGCATCACAAAGCTGATGACCGAGATCCTCAAGGTGAATTTCGGATCGAAGAAAAGGCAGCTGAAAGCCATTGCCAATCCGTAGGTCATGTAAATGCCGATGGTCCACTGGCTTCCCAGCATACCCACAACTATACCGATAGCCACCACGCTCAAATACTTCATTATCGGTATGGGTGTTCCCATCTTGAGGGCCACTTTCGGTCCGAAGGTACAGATGCATGCAAAAGGTGTGATGATGAGAATAGTCTTTAACGGAATTTTAAAAACTCCGAGAGCTGAAAGGCCAAAAAGAGCCGGGAAGACCAATGTCATCCAGACCAGTATCTTTGCCATCCTTTCACACATCTTCCTGTCATTTTCCGCAAAAAAAGCCATGTACTCAGTCATATAAGCCTCCAAAAATCAGATTTTAAAGAAAATGGGCAATAAAACGGGACTTCCTCTCGTTTTACCGCCCAAGGTAAAATTCTTTGGTATATTTTACTATTTTTTTCTCTGTTATTCAACGTTCTCCAGAGAATTTTCGAGAATTTTTACACATTTTTCCAGCTCTTTTTTGTCATCCTCGGAAAATCTTGCAAATGCGACACTGTCAATGTCGAGCACTCCGTATATGCTCCCGTTTTTATGGATGGGGATCACGATCTCGGAATTTGAAGCGGAATCACAGGCTATGTGGCCGGCAAATTCATGGACATTGTCAACCACGATGGTTTTGTCTTGGGCTATTGCCGTCCCGCAAACGCCCTTTCCCACAGGGATCGATGTGCAGGCGATCTTTCCCTGGAAGGGTCCGAGTTTCAGTCTTCCGTCATGCAGGATGTAGAAGCCCGCCCAGTTGAGTCTGTCCATGGAGTCGTAGATCAGCGCCGATGCATTGGCCAGATTACTGATCTCGTAGTCCACTCCTTCAAGTAATGATTTCATTTGTTCCGCTATTTCAAGCATATGCCTTCCTCACAGTTCTTAGTTTTCTTTGTCTTTAAGCCTTCTGCGGCTTTTCAGTCTTCG
>JAILNG010000155.1 GCA_024691875.1 Lachnospiraceae bacterium
CACCACGGGCGAGTACGGAAACGTAAAGGATTTCCTTGATGCCATCGACGGAAACTGTCCCGCAAACATGGCGGAGCTGGTAGGCCATTGCTCTGCAAGAGCAGCGGTTTCAGGCTATTCCAACAGAAAACTGACTCCGGAAGAGGAGCAGAAGATGCTGGACATTATTGAAGATAACTTAAAGAACGGCGCTGCAGGAGTTTCATTGGGACTCATGTATGAGCCCGGTCTTTATGCGGATGAGGCGGAGCTTAAGAAAGTGGTTGAGCTTTGCGTAAAATACGATAAGCCCCTTACGGTTCACCCCAGAGCCAATTCTGCGGTTTCCATGGCTTATCCCGAACTTCTGGGCAGATCCCACATCCTTCGAGGAGTGGATGAGCTTGTGAACATCTCAAAGGGAACGAATCTTAAGCTTCAGTATTCTCATGCGATCTTCGTAGGAAGAAGATCTTTGAAGGATCAGCCCGAGTTTTTGGAACTCATCAACAAGATGAGAGCTGAAGGCGTCAGAGCTCAGTTTGACATTTACAATGAACTCAAGGGCGTTTCCGTAATTACGGTAATCCTGCCCACCTGGTATCAGGGCATGAGCGAAGAGGAGAGGAACAAGCCGCTCACAAAGCTTAAGCTGCGTGCACTCATCAAGGCAACTTCGCTTCTTCTTGGCTTTGGCTACGACGACATTGAGGTCGCTTACATCGGACCCGGATACGAAAAGTACGAGGGTAAGACGGTTCATCAGCTGGCAAAAGAGTACAAAAAGTCCGATCTGGACATGTATCTGCAGCTCTGCAAGGAGTCGAATTTCCAGGGACGTGTCAACATGGGACCTTACACAACGGAAGAGATCATTCACGACTTCGAGAACAACGAGTTGTGCCTTTATATGACCGATGCATGGGTAGAGGAGCACGGAATTCAGAACCCTGCGATCTACGACTGCTTCCCTAAGTTCCTCCAGGATTCGTTAAGGGGAGACGGAGACGTTATGCCGAAGACGATAAATCGAATGACCGGTGCAACGGCGGATCGCTTCATGATCAAGAACCGCGGCTATCTGAGACCCGGCTGTTTTGCGGACATCACGGTGTTCGATGAGAAGGTGCTCAAGGAGTCGGAGAGAGACAGGACATGCTCCTTCGGTATCGACAGAGTTTACATCAACGGTAAGGAAGTGCTGGCGGACGGCAACATAAACGAAGATCTTTTGAAAAATGCCGGCAGAGCCATCAGGATCTAAAGTACAGGCATATAGAGTCGGGACAGCTTCCCGGCTCTGTTTTTTACACGGAAAGTCGCTGTAACCGCGCATTCGCACCACTTAAGGATTGTTTAATAATTTCGGAGGTATCATAGCCGCAGAAAGAACGAAACAATCATTTGCCGGATTGAAAAGCCGGACGAGGAAAGAGAGGAAAGAATGTTTTTCAGGATTTTGAAAAAAGATCTGATCAGAAAGAAGACCATGAACATTGTACTCATGATATTTGTGCTTCTTTCTGCCATGTTTGCATCGTCAAGCATGAACAACATGATCGCGGTTTACGGCGGTATCGATTACTACTTTGATAAAGCCGGCATGTCTGACTATATAATCATAGTCAAGAACAGAAACGGTGTGGATCTCACAAGCCCGGTGCTTGAAGGCGCAAAGGCGGTCAAAGACTATAAAAAGGAAGATGTATTCTATTATTCTTCCGCAAATCTTAAGGTGGACGGTGAGAAATACGCCACTTTTGAAAATGCGGGTATTCTTCTTCCCATCGGAAACGCCTGTCTGAGTTATTTTGACACTGAGAATGAGCCGATCACGAAAGTAGAGAAAGGCCATGTGTATCTGGCCGGAGTGCTGGCGGATCCGAAAAATACATGCATAGGAGATGTGTTCTGTTTAGATTACGGCGATCGCAAAGCAGAGTTCGTTATCGACGGATACATAAAAGATGCCCTGTTGGGCTCTCCCTTTATGGGAAATCCCAGAATGCTCATGAATGACGAGGATGCGGAACAGTTTTTTTCTGACGTATCTCTTAAGAACAGTTATTCGGGATCGATCTATTACGTGAATTCGGATAATGTAAAGGAACTTACGGAAGAGCTTACGGACGTTAAAAATGCCATGTTTTCCGGAGACAGGGGCATGATCAAAATGACCTATATGCTGGAGATGCTTGTTGCGGGACTTCTGCTTGCAGTAAGCATATGCCTGATCCTTATTGCGTTTGCGATGCTTTCATTCACAATAAAGTTCACATTGGAAGAGGACTTCAGAGAGATCGGAGTAATGAAAGCGGTGGGAATCAAAACACGTGCCATCAGGTCGATGTACATTGTAAAGTATTTCTGCCTGGCATGCGTCGGAGCAGCCATCGGATACATTTTCAGCATACCCTTCGGAAATGTAATGCTTGAAACAGTTACGGAAAACATTTTGATAGGTAACGAAAACCGGGTTTTGGTCGGTGTGATCAGTGCTTTGGCTGTAGTTGCATTGACTGTGGCGTTCTGCTACTCCTGCACAAGAGGGATAAAGAAGATGTCACCCATAGATGCGGTGCACAACGGAGAGACAGGAGAACGTTATCACAGAAAATCCGTGCTCAGGCTTTCCAAGTCAAGGCTGGGCAGCAACCTGTTCCTGGGACTTAATGATGTGTTCGGCAAACCGAAACAATATGCAAGCATGATAGCCACATTTACGGTGTGTCTGCTGCTGATCGCCATGCTGGCAACCGCAGCAAACACGCTCATGAGCGACAAATTGATCTTTTTGTTCGGTACCACAAAAAGTGATGTCTACTACTCTTCCACGGAAAAGATCATGGGCTCGATGGGAAACGAAGATGAAGACTACCAGCAAAAGGTGATCGAAGATATAGAAAACACGCTGGCAAAGAACGGTATGCCCGGAAAAGTGCATGAAGAACTCATGTATCAGATCCCTGTCACATTTAAGGGCAGAAACATGATGATCTCGATGCAGCATTGTGCTGACACAAAAACCACGGATTACGTCTATGAAGACGGTGTTGCGCCCCTCTATGAGGATGAGGTGGCTTTCACGCCCCAGATAATGGATGAGCTCGGGGCAAAGCTGGGAGACAAAGTGGTTTTGGAGATCAACGGTCAAAAAAAGGAATGTATCATAACAGGTACTTTTATATCAATGAACATTCTCGGGAAGGTCGGCAGATTGCACGAGAGCGTGGATCTTATTCCAAATATGGCATCCAGTGGTTATGCTTTCCAGATCGACTTTGATGATGATCCGACATCGGACATTATTGACGAAAGAATAGAAAGATTAAAAGAAATCTTTGAAACGGAAGAGATTTACAATGCAGCAGATTATGTAAAGACCTGCACGGGATCCGCAGATGTGGTGATGGCCGGGAAAAATCTGGTGCTGGTCATTGCTCTTTTGATCTCGGCCTTAACTGCGGTGCTGATGGAAAGGTCGTTTATCAGTAAGGAAACGACCGAAATCGCTCTGATGAAGGCCATAGGCTTCAAGAATCGCTGGATCTCTGCTCAGCACACCTGCCGCTTCGTTACGGTAATGCTGATCTCATTGATCCTTGCAAGTTTATTGAACTATCCTGTAACAAAGCTGATCTGCGACTTTATATTTGCAAACATGGGAGCCATATCAGGCATAACCTATGAAATAAAGCCGCTTGAAGTTTACGGACTGTATCCTTTAATGCTCACTGCTGCGGTAGTTGCAGCTTCGGGTGTCACGTCATTATATGCACGAGGGATACATGCTGATTCCATGGGAAACATTGAATAGGACGATCAAAGAGAGGAAAAGAAAATGAGTACGGTAATTACGGTAAAAGATCTGTGCAAGACTTACGTTGTAAATAAAAAGCAGAATAATGTTTTGAAAAATGTAAATTTCAGCATCGATGAGGGAGAAATGGTGGCTGTCATGGGACCTTCAGGTTCAGGAAAATCCACTCTTCTTTACACTGTGTCGGGTATGGACAGGATGACGGCGGGAGAAGTGACTTTTAACGGACGGGCGTTGTCGAAGCTGAGCGATGATGAAATGTCCGAAATAAGACTTAACGAGATGGGCTTCATTTTTCAGCAGATGTACATGATGAAAAATCTTTCCATCCTTGACAACATCATACTTCCTGCTGTAAAGTCGAAAAAGAACGACCTGAGTCGCGGAGAGATCGTTGAAAAGGGACGAAGCCTCATGAAAAGACTGGGCATCGAAGAAACAGCCGACAATGACATAAATGAGGTTTCCGGAGGTCAGCTGCAAAGAGCATGCATATGCAGAAGTATGATCAACAATCCGAAGATGATCTTTGCGGATGAGCCCACAGGCGCGCTCAACAGAACTTCATCGGATGAGGTCATGACGGAACTTGTGAAATTGAACAGGGACGGAACAACTATGCTTTTGGTAACACATGATGTGAAAGTGGCAGCCAAATGCACCAGAGTCCTTTACATTGTTGACGGAAACATCCGTGGGGAAAAGAAAACAGGCGCCTATGAGAAGGAGTCTGAACTCAGAGACAGAGAAAGAGATTTGAGCAGCTGGCTCATGGAAATGGGCTGGTAGATTCGGAGGGAGCATGCTGGACATTCTCATCGTTGAAGACAATAAGGAATTGAGTTCACTTCTTGCCGATTTTTTGAGGGCAGAGGACTACGTGGTCTCTGTGGCGGAAAACGGCGAGAAAGCGCTGAAACTTTTTGAGATGTACGGAGCTAAGCTGGTCCTTTTAGACATCATGCTTCCCGGACTTGACGGGATGTACATTCTTGAAAAGATCCGAGAGAAGTCCAACACCCCGATCCTCATGGTGAGTGCAAAGGTGGGAAAGGACGATAAGTTGCAGGCTATTGTTTCGGGGGCTGACGACTACATCGAAAAGCCTTACGACATCGACATCCTGCTTGCTAAGATCAAAGGCATTTTTAAACGCCGCCTTGCGACGGAGAATTTTACGGATGGCAACATTACCTTGGATGTGATCCATGAAAAGATCCTGAAGGACGGCAAAGAGACCGACAACACCGCAAAGGAGTTCGAGCTGTTAAAGCTTTTGATGGAAAACAAGGGCCACACTTTGCTTAAAGAGTACATTTTTGATACAATATGGGGAGCTGACAGCGACTCGGAATTGCAGACACTGACGGTTCACATCAAATGGCTTCGTGAAAAGATCGAGAAGGATCCCAAAAATCCGGTAAAGATCGTCACTGTTTGGGGAAAAGGATACAGGTACGAATGATTTGAAGGGTACGAGTATTGAAAGATCATATATAAAACTATGCTTCGGCATATTTCTGATTCTGCTGCTGTTTATAACGGCGGCAGAATTTGTCATGCTCAGAAAAAACAATGAGGAGACGTATCTTTACAAGATCGAGATCAACCGCGTGGAAAATGAGCTGGAGCGAAAAGCACCGGAACCCGGCTTTGAATTCGATCTTACGGGGTACAAGACGATAAAAGGTGTCAGAGAGTGGGAATCCGCGGATCTGATGCCCGACGAGCGGCTTCAGGATGATCTTTTAGAAGACGCGGGGCATTATGTCTTAAAGAGCGCTTCCGGACGGATCTACCGGATAGATTACGAGGTGGATCTTTCCGATGAGCGGCATGAAAACATTATTATGGTGAACATCATCCTGGCGGCTGTTCTTTTGCTTACGGCCGGGATCCTGGCGTTTCTCTATTTTTCGCTGATCAGAACATTCTGCGCCCTTTCCGAATACCCAAAAGAATTATCCAAAGGGCATATGGTTCCTCCACTGCCCGAAAGACGGAGCAAGTACTTCGGTAAATTCCTGTGGGGCCTGGATGTATTAAGAGAAAAGCTTGAGGAAGAGAAGAAAAAGAATCTGGAACTTCAAAAGGAAAGAAACGTTTTTCTGCTTTCGCTTTCACATGATATAAAGACGCCTCTTTCCGCCATAAAGCTTTATGCGGCGTCTATCAAAAAAAATCTTTACAGTGACGGTACAAAGACAGCAGAAATTGCGGGAAAGATAGATGACAATGCAAATGAGATAGAAAGCTATGTGGCGAAGATCATTTCAGCGTCCAACGATGATTTCCTTGATTTTAATGTTACCGACGGAGAATTCTATCTTTCCGAAGCGGTGGATTACATTAAGAACTACTATAATGACAAGCTTAAAGCTTTGGGAACCGAATTTACCGTAGCGGAGTTTTCCAATCTTCTTTTGAGAGGAGACAAAGAGCGGTTCATCGAGGTCATGCAGAATATTCTTGAAAATGCCGTAAAATACGGAGACGGAAGAAGGATCGGAATTGCTTTTTCCGATGAAGAAGAGTTTAAGCTGGTTTCGATAACAAATTCGGGAGAAGGACTTTCCGAGGAAGAGATGGGGCACATCTTTGACAGCTTCTACAGAGGATCGAATGTGGGAAGAAACAGC
>JAILNG010000180.1 GCA_024691875.1 Lachnospiraceae bacterium
TTCCACAAATGTTCTGTTTGGCGTTCAATCGGTTTACATGAAAAATAAAACACTTGCCGGGGGCTACTACGACTACTCTATGGCAGCAGCCTTTATGAGCGGCGTTAACGAAAAAGACGATTTCAAGATCCTGATCCTCGGAAACGGAACCGGCACTTTTGCCACTCAATGCAAGCGTTACTTTGAAAATTCATCGATAGAAGGCGTTGAGATCGACCAAAAGATCACGGATCTCGCTGTCAAGTACTTTGAATTTCCCACTGATATTCCCGTCAGCACATATGACGGAAGAGCCTATCTCAATGCGATCGACGAAAAATACGACCTGATCATGGTGGATGCCTACCAGGACATCACCATTCCTTTCCAGATGTCTTCCGTTGAATTTTTCACACTGGTCCGCGACCATCTGACAGATGACGGAGTAATGGTGGTAAACATGAACATGCGCAGCAGCAAAGAGGGAAGCATCAACGAGTATCTTTCCGACACCATAGCTAGCGTATTCCCCGAAGTGTACACCGCAGAAGTAGAGCGATACACGAACCGCTGTTTATATGCCTCCCTTAACAAGGATATGCTTGACCGCATGAGAAGAAACAACGAAGCGGAATCCTCAGAGGAATTGAGATCTGTGATCGCCCGGGTCGACAGCAGGCTTGTCCCTTACGAAGCAGGCGGGCATATAATGACTGACGACAAAGCACCCGTTGAACTCCTCGGAATGCGCGTGATCGACGAGCTCATCCGGGACGAAGTTGCTTACTACAAAGGCATTTTTAAGGAAGGCGGATTTAAAGCCCTTCTTGAATCCTGGTAGACCGCATTTTTGCCTTTTTGCAGAAACCAAAGCCATTATTTTACGGTTAATAAGATGAAATAAAAGTAAGGGAGACTTTAGTTATGGAAATCACATTTTTATTATTGGCTGTCATCTCTGTGATAGTTTGGGCAGTGGTCAGATTTTTCATCTGTTCTAAAAAGGACGGAGTGGATTTTAAGCACGAGGGTTTTCTGTTCCTGGTCTTTGCCTACTGCCTTCTGGTTGCGAGAGGAGTCTACTTTCCGACCAAATCACCGGACGGGCGTATGGTCCGCATGATCATTGACTTCGAGAACATGTTTCCTCCAAACATCAACATGACACCTCTGACCTTTATTGCAGAGCGCTATCCCGGCTGGTGGATCAATGTTTTCGGAAACATCATCATCTTTATTCCCGCAGGCATCTTCATTCCCATGCTTTCAAAGCGTGCAAAGAACATACTGCAGACAACTGTCATCGGTTTCGGTTGGTCACTTCTTATCGAACTGTCCCAGCTTTTCCTTTTTGACAGATGCAGTGACATTGACGATCTCATCTTAAACACTCTCGGTGCCTTTGTCGGCGCATGCATATATTTCGCGGTCAAGGCCTGTCGCAAAAAAAGATTGTGATTGTAAAGCGCAGATGTGCAAATATTGCTTTAAATAATTAAATAATGCTTTTTTTACTGTTCATTTTCTCTTGCGCATGTTAAAATAATAACGGTGTGCCGAAGGCACTATCGAATAAAACATATTAAGGAGGATTTTTGTAATGGCAGTTAATCGTTTCGTATTAAACGGCGTTTCCTATCACGGACACGGCGCAATCAAGGAAATTCCCGGTATCATCAAATCCAAGGGATTAAAGAAGGCTTTTGTAGCTTCAGATCCCGATCTCATCAAATTTGGTGTTACGGCAAAAGTAACAGATCTTCTTGAGGCAAACGGAATCCCCTATTCATTATACTCAGACATCAAGCCCAATCCCACCATCGAGAATGTTCAGAGTGGTGTTAAGGCTTACAAAGAGTCCGGAGCAGATTTCATGATCACCATCGGCGGCGGATCATCCATGGATACAGGTAAGGGTATCGGTATCATCGTTAACAACCCTGAATTTGCCGATGTTCGTTCTCTTGAGGGCGTTGCTCCCACAAAGAACCGTACTGTATTCACCATCGCTGTTCCCACCACAGGCGGAACAGGTGCTGAGTCCACCATCAACTACGTTATCACAGACGTTGAGCGTAAGAGAAAGTTCGTTTGTGTAGACCCTAACGACATCCCTGATGTAGCAGTTGTAGATCCCGACATGATGAGCTCAATGCCCAAGGGACTCACAGCTTCCACCGGTATGGATGCTCTCACTCATGCGATTGAAGGCTACACCACAGCAGCTGCATGGGAATTGGCTGACACTCTTAATCTTGAAGCAATTAAGCTCATCGGTAAGAATCTCCGCAAGGCAGTTCAGAACGATCCCGAAGGTCGTGAAGGCATGGCTCTTGCTCAGTACGTAACAGCTATGGCTTACTCGAACGTTGGTCTCGGAATCGCTCACTCCATGGCTCACACTCTCGGTGCTGTTTACGACACACCTCACGGCGTAGCATGCGCAATGATGCTTCCCATCGTTATGGAATTCAACGCAGAGTGCACAGGTGAAAAGTTCAAGGCTGTTGCTGAAGCTCTCGGCGTAGATACAACAGGCATGGATCAGAAGACCTACCGCAAGGCTGCTATTGATGCCGTTAGACAGCTTTCCGTAGATGTAGGAATTCCCACAAAGCTCGAAAAGCTTCAGGAGAAGGATCTTCCCTTCCTTTGCGAATCCGCCGCAGCAGATGCTTGCGCACCCGGAAATCCCAAGAAGGCTTCTCTTGCAGACTTCGAAGCAATGTTCAGAAAGCTCATGTAATACAATATCACATAAAAAAGACCGTCCGAGAAAAATCCCGGACGATCTTTTTTTGCTGCCTGTTGATCAGCCTTATCGCATAGACCCTTATAAAATCTTATATACCCAGTAATAGATGATCTTTCTCCAGCGCGGATCTCCGTTATCCCCCAGATCCACACCATTATCGCAACTCTGATACATCCTTTTTAAAACCCAAAAATTCCGCATGAATCTCGGCAATTTAGGTATCAATACATAAACATAGTGATGAGAATAGATCTCAGCCGCCATCTGAAGAGGCGTAACACCGGTGATCAAGCCCTTGTCCAGGATCTCTGTTGCTATCTCCAGACATCTCTTTTTATCACCATACTCATCCTTCATTCCGATGTTAATGTTTTTTCTCTCCATTGCTCGTCTTTACTTCCTTTCCGGATTCACTGATTCACTCCCCAAACCTTCCCTCAAGGTCTCAAGAAACGCCCCCACCGGCCCCAACTCATCCCAAGATCTGAGCATGAAATTACTGAAATGAAGCCCCAATATCTGTTTAATTTCAACGCCTTTCCGATTGCCTCTTTTCAATAATGTTAGAAATTACAGAATTAGCAGAATATGCATGTACCCCCTCACAGGGTCCGTCCAAACGAAAAAGAATTATTGAAAACAGGAGCCGGTGGGCGCACTTCTTAAGAATTATCAACTCAAAAAGAAAACCGCAAAAACCGGCTGTATGTAACTACATTTTTAAAATTAAACTAATGTGGAACAATAAGAAACGAACGTACATTTTTCCCCCAAAAAATTACTCGTTAGACTTTTGAATCTGCCCGGAAGCAAGTGCTCCGACTCTGAATAGCCTTTCGCACTTTAAGACAATATAATTGTAATGTGCGACAATGTCGGAGTAAAGAGTAAAATTTTAAGATATTGAAATCTTAAAATTTTACCCATGTGTAGATTCTTTGTCATTCTTTTCCTGCGTAAAAAAGGGCGGCGCAATCAGCTCCGCCCTATAAATTCTAATAAATATCAATGGAACTCATCAAATTCGATACCGGCTTTTCTTAATGCTGTATAAGCAGGTGAACCGAACTTTACGGTCGCATGCAGTCTCTGACAGTTAAGGAATGCTGTACTGTCAACTTCCCAAATCGCATCAGTGAGCCAAATGTCAAGATCGTAAGACCCTGCAAATGCATAAGGATCGATTACCGTAACATCATTAAGCGATATCTGATAATCAGGTGAGAAGTAAGCACCCGCGAAATAATAAGGCGGAATATAGTTTACCACATTCTCAAAATCTATCTGCTTGATGTTTGCACCGTAGAAACAGCCGTTGCTCGGTGAATTTACATAACTTCCGGACTTAAGCTCATCCACAGCCTTGACCGTATCGATCGTAACTCCGTTAAAAGCACGTGCTCCGATCTTAACTCCTCCGACATTTACCATATCGAAGGTAAGATTTGTACATCCGTCAAATGCGTGTTCTCCGATCTCCTTCACCGTGTCGGGAATAGTAACTTCTGTGATTCCCGTAAGTCCGCGGAAAGCGCTGTCGTAAATAATGATGGTTTCCTTACTGAGCTCGATCTCACGAAGCTTGTAAGCGTAATCACCCAGAGTCTTATAGGTGTTTCTTACACCATAGAAGTATCTGATGGTCGTCGGACATACGATCTTTAAGTAAGCGGAACGTAATGTAACCATGTCTCTCAAAGGATAGGTTGCGTACTCGTCACCCAGATTGTCATCCTCATTTGCTCCGGAATCCATGTAGCAGCTAACACCGGGGCCTGTGGTTCTTGTAGTCGTGATCGTCTTCGGTAAAGTGATCTGTACATAATCATTGGGACCATATTGATTAAACTTCTTCTTACCTGATGCGGAGAATCCGGTAACAAACCACTTTCCGTCAACCTTAAGGTAAGTAAAGTCTTTGCTTTCAAGTTCAAGGATTACATTGGGCTCAGCAAGCAACGCACCCTTGTCTGTAGGCTCCGGAGTAGGTGTGGGCAAAGGTGTCGCTGTAGGCACCGGAGTTGCCGTGTACTTGGGAGTGGGTGTGTTTGTGGGCGTAGGTGTATTTGTCGGTGTAGGAGACGGTGTAGGTGTGGAAGTGG
>JAILNG010000137.1 GCA_024691875.1 Lachnospiraceae bacterium
AATAAAAAGATAAAATGAAAATTGCCACTACTATGCCGAATGCATATGGCAAAGGGGGAATTCTTTAAAACAGGAGTGAACCTATGGATGGGATGAAAAGAAAAAGTATAATATGCCTTCTTGCCATAATTTCTATGGTTATGGTTTTTGTGCTGCAACCGGCCACCAGGGCGTACGCTATGGCCAGTGTTCCGAGAAATACGTCCGATGATAATAATAATGTGAAGCAAAACAAGTACTACAGTGATTGGCATTACTGGTCGCAGGGGGCTTCTCAATACGGTATGATGGGGTCCTACGGCTGCCACATCGTTGCATATGCAAAGCTTTTAATGGACAGCGGATGCAATGTTCCCGCAGGCTTTAATCCGGATGTGCTTTATAAATGGGCAAAAAATACTAAATTAAACGGAAGGCCCTATGTTTACGCAAATATGAATGAAAGCAACGTCGCAGGTAAAGCGATGCTGCCTGTAAAATACGCGGAGACTCTTAATTCCGAACTGGAGCTTATGGGACAGACATCCATAAAGGGTTTGAGTGATGCTCAGACGAATGAGAAGATAATGAAGTACATTAACAACGGATACTACGTTATTGTCGGAGGCAGTTACCATTTCACTTACATTGCGAGGGATGAAAGCCTTAAAAGAGGCACTGCTGTAGTCAGCGAATCACTGAGCTGCAGTGTGAGCAGTAAACTCCTTGTGGAGTATCTTAAGTACAATACCTGCTGGACTCACCCCGAATACACCGTAATGTACTATTATAAGGGAAGTGATGCTATCGGAGTCACAAGGACTCCCACTCCCACACCGTTACCGGTATCTTACGGTACCGTAAAGCTGGGAACGAGTTCTTCAAATTGTCCCGAGACTTTGACACTTAATGTGGGTGACTCGGTGAAGTTGGGATTTTACGGAGCGAAAAATTACAACACATCTACCGATTCACAAACCATAGAATGGAAGAGTGCTAACAGCAAGATCGTTTCGATACAGCCCAATGGCAGGGTGGACGCATTAAAGGCCGGAAACTGCATGATCAATTTCAGCGTTACCGTAAAGGCCACGAACACGATATACAGCAGTTCGATCATGGTGAATGTGGGCTATCCGGCAACACCGACTCCTACTCCAAATGTGCCTCAGGAGATCGCAATTACACTTACGAATGATTCTTCGGAATTCAATATGACCGAGGGAGAAACCTACGACCTTAACTCTCTTAATGTGGGACAGTTGATACAGAGCAGCGGAAATCTTTCAGTTACATGGAAGTCCATAAGCGATGACGTTATCTCCATAGATGAAAACAATTTGATGACCGCATTGAAAAGCGGAGTTTGTTACATTAAATGTAACATTGTTGACAACAGTAACGGCAAAAAATACGAAGGCAAGCTTTGGGTAAATGTTCTAAAGGCTACTCCCAAGATCATTCTTTCCAGAATGGACACTATGTATGAAGTGATCGATTATCTGATGGAAAATGCGGAGTACGATGAGAGAGTGATCCCGGATTATCAATATGACTCAGTGCCTGAACTTTTGGCTAAAGGAGTTACGGATGTAAAAGAACTTGAGACAAGAACGAGTGCGATTGTAGCTGTCCCCGTCACATGGAACGTCGACCAGGTGGAAGAGATCTTGAATTCCGATTTTGTAGCCGGCTACACAGGCGATGCTCTTAAGTTTTTGAAGAGAGGAAGAGTAGTTGTTAAGAAAGATGAACGATATTATTACGTATTCTTAGATTTACATTAGGTTTTTGTGATTTTTGATTGACTTTTGTTGGGGAATATTGTTATAATCATTATTGGTAACGCACGGTCGTTATCAGATTAAAACGATATTCCCTCATCGATATCGGTTGGGATGTGATCGTCGGAGCGATCTCGCATTTCGTTTTCCGCATTGATGGGAATAAAATACATTTTCATTAACGTCGAATTTTTCAGCTTGTGCGGGGGGATTCGACGATTTTTTTTATGCTCGTCCTTTGACACTTGACAAATTTAGTATGATGGTGTAAAAATAGTTAACTTATTTTTCAGAACATCGGTCGTGAAAACGACTCAACTATTACGAGGAAAATGCCATGAACAGAAAATTTGAAACCAACAACAAAGGACATTTGACACTCGGAGGAATTGATGCGGTAGATCTTGCAAAAGAATACGGTACACCTCTTTATGTTATGGAAGAGGACACTATCCTTTCAGCAATGAGGGAATACAAGGCCTCCATTGACCGTTTTTATGATGGTAACGGGCTTATATGCTTTGCTTCAAAGGCTTTTTCCTGTAAAGAGATTTACAGGATCGCAATGAGAGAAGGCCTGGGAACGGATGTTGTTTCCGGAGGAGAGCTCTATACAGCGCTTTCTGTAGGATTCCCGGCTGACAAGATCTGTTTCCACGGAAACAATAAATCAGACAGTGAATTGGAATTTGCTCTTAAATCGGGAGTCGGACGCATTGTTTTGGATAATGCGGAAGAACTGGAAAGAATGTCGAAGATCGCTGAAAGGCTGGGCGTGAAGGCTCCTGTAATGATCAGGATCAAGCCCGGTGTTGACGCTCACACCCACAGCTTTGTAATGACAGGCCAGATCGATTCAAAGTTTGGCTTCGCTCTTGAAACAGGTGAAGCTATGGACATTGTAAAAAAAGTCATCGATACACCCAATGTGATCTATAAAGGACTTCATTGCCACATCGGTTCTCAGATACATGAACTGCTTCCTTTCGTTGAAACAGCAAAGATCATGATGAACTTCATGGCAGAAGTAAAAAAAGAAACCGGCGTTGAAACAAACGATCTGAATCTCGGCGGCGGTTTCGGTATCACTTACACGGATGAGGACAAGAGGATCGAGTACCCCGCTTACATGGAGGCAGTTTCCGAAACTATTCATGAGCGTGCGGAAGAGCTCGGCATCAAACTTCCTTTCATCCTGATGGAACCCGGCAGAAGCATAGTGGGAGAGGCAGGAACCACGCTTTACACCATCGGAGCGGTAAAGAACATTCCCAACGTCAGAACTTACGTTTCTGTAGACGGAGGAATGTTTGATAACCCCCGTTACATACTTTACGGTTCAAAGTACGATTTCCTTCTTGCAAACAAGGCAAATGAGCCCGCTGAAAACAAGGTGACGGTTGCGGGAAAGTGCTGTGAGAGCGGAGATCTTTTGGGAGAGAATGTGCCCCTCGGAAATGCCGAATGCGGAGACATCTGTGCTGTATTTTCCACAGGAGCCTACAACTTTTCCATGTCTTCAAACTACAACAGAAACGTGATCCCTCCGGTTGTCTTCGTAAAGGACGGAAAAGCGAGAGTGGTTGTAAAAAAACAGACCTATGAAGATCTTGTAAGAAATGATGTTTAACCGGAACTTCAAACAGGCATATAAATACAAAAAAAATGAGCATATCAAAATGATATGCTCTATTTTTTATTCTTTAAAATCGTATCTTTTGTGGATCTTGTCTTCTCCGCAAACCTGTCTGGTGCCGTCTGAATCGGTGACAATGTAATCGCCTACACCTATGAATGTGCGACCGCGTCTGTGAAGGATGTAAGGACAAACAATGTCTCCGTTGGGACGTTCCAGCTTGATCAGTGACTCGGTAACTATCCAACCGTCTGTTACTACATCGGAAAACAGTTCAAAACCGTCTTCCAAGCCTTTTCCGGGCTCGTATTTTACAACATCTGATGTGAGAGCGACTCTTGTAGCTTTCATAGGGCACCTCCTTTGATCTATGTTCATTGAATTGTTTTTGGGGTTTGTATTATATATATCGGCTGTTTGATGACTTTAGTTAAGCCAGCGCATTCATTATGGCTTCCTTTGTGGCTTTAACGCTTCCGCTGATCATTTCGGGTTTTCCGCCGCCTCTTGCGCTGATCTTTGAAAGCTTCTTCTGAACATCGCGGCAATCCTTCGTGCGGCTTCCGATGAAGTAGGTCCAACCGTCTTCATCACTTCCGGAAAAGAAAGAACAGAAGCCCTCGTGCTTTTCGACCAGACGATTCAACACATTTCTCATTATAAAAGAGTCGGTCTTTTCTCTGAACAGAGTAACGTCCTTTTCGCTTTCGGGAAGATTTGCGAGCTCCTTAAGAAGCAGATCCTGCTTCGCTACGGCAAGCTTTGAAGAAAGCCTTTGCAGCTCATCTTTCATTGAGGTGATGTTTTCTTTGAGATTTTCACGTCCCGTGGTCAGTACATCCGTAAGAGAATCGATCAGGTTAAGGCTTTCACGGAAGTAGTTCACGGCGCGTTCGCCGCAAAGAATGTGCAATCTCACTCCGCCCTTGTAATTCTGCAGGCGGATCACCTTTAAAACTCCGATCTCTCCGGTCTTCTTGACATGGGGAGCACAGCACGCGCAGCAGTCGTACCCCGGGATCGTTACGATCCTGATCGCGCCGGACAGTTCTTTTTTGCATCGATAGTTCTTTTTTACAAGGGTAGCAGCATCGGGATACTCACAGACTATCTCAATGTTTTTATAGATAGCTTCGTTGACCTTTTTTTCAAGGATCTCAATGTCATTGGCGGTCAAAACTCCGTCGTAATCCATGGTCACAGAGTTGTCGCTCAGGTGAAAACCGACGTTGTTAAAGCCGTACATGGAAGACACCAGTCCGGAGAAGATGTGCTCGCCGGAGTGCTGCTGCATGTTGCTGAAACGGTGCTTAAAATCGATCAGCCCGTGAACGGTGGAATTGATCTCAAAAGGCTCTTCCAAAACATAGTGCGTTATTACATTTTGTGAGATCTGGACGTCAATGACTTCGTGGCCGTTGATCTCTCCCTGATCGGGGCTCTGCCCGCCTTCCTCCGGGAAGAAGAGAGTCCTGTCCAAAACTACGGCGTAACATTTGGTCTTGTTACGTTCCGACGGCACACAGCTTAAAACTGTTGCTTCAAAACCTATGGCGTAAGCGTCTTCATCATACAATTTGATTGTTTCCATGTTAATTCCTCTGAATAAATGTGAGCAGATCGATGGGGTTCTGAATTACGGCGTCAGGTTTTTCAACCTTACCGAAGCCATAGGAGGCATATATTATGGGAACACCCGCTTCTTTGCAGGCGTTGGCATCCATTTGTGTGTCTCCGACGTAATAAGGATGCTTTAAGGAATGCTTTTGAACCATCAAACGGATGTTTTCCGCCTTTAAAAGACCTTTGTCTCCGTAGCAGGAGAAGTCAGTAACGTAAGGACCCATTTCGGTTTTTTTAAGAAGAAGTTCAATGTATCCGCTTTGACAGTTGCTTATGATGAAGACCGGAAGAACTTCGGAAAGCTTTTTGAAAACTTCCTTTATCTCGGGATAAAGGACTCCGGGTTCTTTTTCCAGGTACTCATGCTCGTTTTTGTAGCACAGTGTTTTGAAACGACCTCTGACGGACAGGGGTTCTGAAGGTAAGATGTCAGCTATGATGTCATCCATCGGGAGACCGAACAGGCCTTTAAGCCTTGCAGCATCCACGTGGGCATAGGAGAGACCGCACTCATCAAGCGCAGCATTCCAGGCCTTTGCAACTACAGGGGTGGTGTCCCAAATGGTTCCGTCAACATCAAAAATCAATGAATCAGTCATATAAAACTCCCATATTAAATCATACAGATTTATTTTACCTTATATTTTTCATTTTCGCCACTCTTTTAGAGTTTGTTCATTATATTTTAATACGGGATTTTCTGCGACCGCGGAACTTTTTTTTTAACCTCAGTCTGTACTTTCATAATGAAATTGAGTATATTATATGTTGGGTATCATTTTTAAAAGAGGGAAAATGGGGCAGACTCAGGGAGGACATATGAAAAAGATCGAAGCGTTTGAACTTAAAGATGTCGTGCTCACCGATGACTGGCTGTTAAATGCCGAAGCGCTTGAAAAAGAGTACCTTCTTTCGTTGGACAATGAAAGATGGTTGTCGGGGTTCAGAGAAAATGCCGGCCTGGATACATTCGGAGCAATGCGTTATCCGGGATGGGAGGATTCACTGATCGGAGGACATGCATTCGGCCACTGGCTGAGCGCATGCGCCATGATGTATGATAATCCCGTAACCGACAGAGAAGAAAAAGCTGCTTTACGTAAAAAAATTGAATACATTACCGATGAACTAAAAAAGTGCAGTGATGCATCCAAGGGAAAACCGGGGTTTCTGTTCTCGGCCACTCTTTTGGACCAAAACAGACCGGAACTGCAATTTGATAATGTCGAGCAGGGAAAGACTGACATTTTCCGTGAAGCATGGGTGCCCTGGTACACTATGCACAAGATACTTCAGGGACTTATCGATGTCTACAGATTTATGAGAAATTCCGCAGCATTGGAACTGGCTGATTCTCTGGGAATGTGGGTTTACAGAAGAGTTACTGCCTGGGATGATGAGACGAGAGAGAGAACTTTAAGGACCGAGTACGGAGGCATGAACGATTGTCTGTATCAGTTGTACGAGATAACCGGAAAAGAAGAATTTGCCATAGCGGCTCATGTGTTTGACGAGGAAGCGCTTTTTGAAAAAGTGCTGAGCGGAGACAAAGATGTGCTTTCGGGAATTCATGCAAACACCACGATCCCGAAATTCATAGGTGCTTTAAGACGCTATATGGCCTGCAACGGTCACACGATCGGAGGTCAAAAGATCGATGCTTCCGATCACCTTAAGTATGCGGAAAGCTTCTTCAAAATGGTGCTTGAAAAGCACACCTACATCACCGGGGGAAACAGTGAAAACGAGCACTTCGGTCCCGATCGTGTCCTGGATAAGAGAAGGACGAACAAGAACAATGAAACCTGTAATGTTCACAACATGATGAAACTCGCCTCAATGCTGTTCATGATCACGGGTGATGTTAAATACGCTGATTTCTTTGAAAATGCCTACATTAATTCGATCCTTGCATCACAGAATCCTGTCACGGGAATGACCACGTACTTTCAGCCCATGGCAACAGGCTACTTTAAGGTCTTCAGCAGCAGGTACGAAAATTTCTGGTGTTGTACCGGAACCGGCATGGAGAATTTCTCCAAACTGAATTACGGAATTTATTATAAAAAAGATAATTGCATATGGACCAACATGTATTTTAGCTCCGAAGTCACCTATCTCGATATCGGACTCACGCTTATTCAGGATTCATCTGTGCTTTATGGCGGAAACAGCAGCATTGAACTTGTCTGTGATGAAGAAGTCGTTCATGCCGTACTTGCATTCAGAATACCGGATTGGGCAGCGGGAAAGATGGAGATCGCAATTGACGGATGCGAAGCGGATTACGTTATTAAAAACGGATATGCGGAGATTGAAAGAGACTGGATCAGCGGAAGTGTAATAAACATTACAATACCGATGGAAGTAAAAGCTTATGTGCTGCCCGACGATCCGAGCGTTGCGGGCTTTAAGTACGGACCGGTCGTTCTTTCTGCGGATCTTGGAAATAAAGAAATGACAGAGACTGTTACCGGCGTTCAGGTTTCGGTCCCCGAAAAGAAGATCTGTGCATGTGAGGAGATCGGACTTCCGGAAGGAATCTCAAAAGAGGAATTCCTTAATGATATTAAGTCTTGGATGATCGAAACGGGAGACATGGAGTTCATGATAGAAGGCTGTGATCCGGTCTTCACGCCGCATTATAAAAAATACAATACAAGATACGGAATCTACTGGAAACTGGTATAAAATAAACCCCGAAGCATTGCTTCGGGGCATTTTTCTTTGGATCAAAGTGCTTTTTTGATGGCTGCGAGGAGCTCATCGTATTCTTCAAAGGCAGGAAGATCCGGATTGTCTGCCTTGATCTTTTCGGTGCTCTTAAAGAGGAAACCTGCTTTGCTTGCGCGGATCATACCCAGATCGTTGTAGCTGTCGCCGGAAGCGATGGTTTCAAAGCCGATAGACTGTAATGCTTTAACGGTTGCAAGCTTTGACTGGGCAATTCTCATACGGAAGCCGGTGATCTCTCCGCTGTCGGCAACTTCAAGAGTGTTGCAGAAGATAGTGGGCATTCCCAGCTTCTTCATGAGAGGAGCCGCAAACTGTGTGAAGGTGTCGCTTAAAATGATAACCTGGGTTAAGCCTCTGAGTTCATCGAGGAACTCCTTTGCTCCCGGCATGGGATCAATTGTAGAAATTACATCCTGGATTTCTTTTAAACCAAGTCCGTGCTCTTTTAATATGCCTAAACGCCAGTTCATTAACTTGTTGTAATCAGGTTCGTCTCTTGTGGTCCTTTTTAGTTCGGGAATTCCGGATGCTTCAGCAAATGCGATCCAGATCTCGGGTACGAGAACGCCCTCCATGTCAAGGCAAACGATGTTCATGTCACTCATAAATTATCCTCCGATTATTGTGCGGGGTGATTGCTCCTGCACTCTTGCGCTACATTGTACCGCATTGTTAAAATATTTGCAATGGGGTAGAGGAAAGAAGGGGAAGTAAAAAAGAAAGTCGAAACTGAAAGCCAACTGACATATGTACTCAATGATAAATCATAAAAACATATTGTATGTTGCGTCAAAAAATAGTATTATTACACAGTAAAAAAATCGAGATCTCTTAATCGATATTGAAAGGGAGCAAGCATATGATTGGTATCGGATTTGACAACGACAAGTATCTTAAGATGCAGTCGGAGCATATTCAGGAAAGAATTAACAGTTTTGGCGGAAAACTTTATCTGGAGTTTGGCGGAAAGTTATTTGATGATTTTCACGCATCCCGAGTACTCCCGGGATTTAAGCCGGACAGTAAGATCAACATGTTGGTAAAATTAAAGGAAGATGCAGAGATAATCATCGCTATCAACGCCGGTGACATTGAAAAAAACAAGGTCAGAGGCGATCTCGGCATCACCTATGATATGGATGTTTTAAGACTTATTGACGCTTTCAGAGGTTACGGCCTTTTTGTAGGCGGAGTGGTAATGACGCAGTACACGGAACAGCCTGCTGCGATTGCTTACGGAAAGAAACTGGAAAGCCTGGGAATTAAGGTATATCACCATTACAAGATCCCCGGTTATCCCGCAAACATTTCTTTGATCGTCAGTGATGACGGTTTCGGCAGAAACGATTACATCGAAACAACTCATCGTCTTGTGGTGGTTACGGCTCCCGGTCCCGGAAGCGGAAAGATGGCCACCTGTCTTTCGCAACTCTATCATGACAATAAGAGGGGGATCAAATCCGGATACGCAAAATTCGAGACCTTCCCCATCTGGAACCTTCCTTTAAAGCACCCTGTAAACATGGCATATGAAGCTGCTACGGCCGATCTTAACGATGTCAACATGATCGATCCTTATCATCTTGAAGCTTACGGAAAAACTACGGTAAACTACAACCGTGACGTAGAAGTTTTCCCTGTGCTTAATGCTATGTTCAAATCTATTTTGGGAGAATCACCCTACAAGTCTCCTACGGACATGGGTGTTAACATGGCAGGCAATTGTATTATTGATGACGGAGTCTGCACAAGTGCTTCCAGAGAAGAGATCATCAGACGTTATTATGCCGCGCTCTGCAACAGAAGAGCGGGAAACGGTTCGGATGCTGAAGTCCTTAAGATCGAGCTTATCATGGAACAGTCGGGCATCAGTGTTTCCGCAAGAAAAGTTGTCGGAGCGGCAAATCTTAAGGCGGAACTTACAGGAGCTCCCGCTGCGGCAGCTGAGCTTCAGGACGGAACAGTTATTACCGGAAAGACCAGTTCGCTTCTCGGCGCATCATCGGCTCTTCTCCTTAATTGTGTTAAGCACCTGGCAGGAATTCCCGATGAAGTGGAACTCATTTCGCCCAC
>JAILNG010000153.1 GCA_024691875.1 Lachnospiraceae bacterium
TATTAATTATACCACATAAGAGCTGATATGAAAAGATTTTTTTACAAAAATATAACACGAGGTGAAAGCGTCAATGGAAAAGAACAGTATGCATCCTGTCAAAGTCGGTAAGGGGATTAGGATGAGCTATTCGAAGAGAGATGAAGTTCTCGAGATGCCCAATCTTATAGAAGTTCAGAAAAACTCCTATAAGTGGTTCATCGAGAAAGGACTTCAGGAAGTCTTCGAAGACGTCTCCCCAATCAAAGATTTCTCTGGCAATCTTGAACTCTCTTTCCTGAGCTATAGGCTCTGCGAGGACGAAAAGAAGTACTCCATCGAAGAGTGTAAGGAAAGAGACGCAACGTATGCAGCTCCGCTTAAGGTGAAGGTAGATCTTCATCGTACGGATGACGGCAGCAGTGTTGTTTCGGAAATCTTCATGGGAGATCTTCCTCTTATGACCGATACCGGTGCCTTTGTTATCAACGGTGCCGAAAGAGTTATTGTGAGTCAGCTGGTTCGTTCACCCGGCATTTATTTTGATATACAGCATGATAAGCTCGGAAAACGACTTTTTAGCAGCCAGGTTATTCCTAACCGTGGTGCATGGATCGAGTATGAGACGGATTCAAACGATGTATTCTGGGCACGTGTGGACAGAAATCGTAAGGTTCCCGTAACTGTTCTTCTTCGTGCACTGGGTTATGGTACAAATGAGCAGATCCGCGAAGTGTTCGGAGACGAACCTAAGCTGGAAGCTACATTTGCAAAGGATACATGCGAAAACTTCACTGACGGTCTCCTCGAACTCTATAAAAAGTTAAGACCCGGCGAGCCTCTTGCGGTGGATACTGCGAAGTCATTGATCCACGGCATGTTTTTCGACCCCAAGCGTTATGACCTTGCAAAGGTCGGACGTTACAAATTTAATAAGAAGCTTCACTTAAAGAGACGTGTTGTCGGTTTCACTCTTGCTCAGGATATTATTGACATGAACACAGGTGAGATCATCGCTGAAGCAGGACAGAAGATTACGGAGCAGATGGCTATTGACATCCAGAATGCCGCAATCCCTTATTTTGATATCCAGACAGAAGAGAAGACAGAACGTGTTGTAACAAACCTTGCTGTTGATCTTAAGGCATATGTTGACTGCGATCCCGAGAGCCTCGGAATCACAGAGAACGTTTACTTCCCTGTACTTCGTGAAATCCTCGAAGAGTTTGGAAGTGACAAGGATGCTCTTCTTAAGGAGATCAAGAAGCGTGCTTTCGAACTTGTTCCCAAGCACATTACTAAGGAAGACATCATTGCTTCTGTTAACTACAACATGCATCTTGAATACGGTGTAGGAACAAAGGACGATATCGATCACCTCGGAAATCGTCGTATCCGTGCCGTAGGCGAGCTGTTGCAGAATCAGTACCGTATCGGTATTTCCCGTATGGAGCGTGTGGTACGTGAAAGAATGTCAACACAGGGAATTGAGAGCGTTACAGCTCAGTCCCTTATCAATATTAAGCCTGTTACCGCTGCGGTAAAGGAATTCTTCGGAAGTTCACAGCTTTCTCAGTTCATGGATCAGAACAACCCTCTGTCCGAGCTGACAAACAAGCGTCGTCTTTCCGCACTCGGTCCCGGAGGTCTCTCCAGAGACCGTGCTTCCTTCGAAGTTCGAGACGTACATTACACTCACTATGGAAGAATGTGCCCTATCGAGACACCCGAAGGTCCCAATATCGGACTTATCAACTCCCTTGCATCATATGCAAGAATCAATGAGTATGGCTTTATCGAGGCACCTTATCGTAAGACTGATAAGACTGACCCCGCAAATCCTCGTGTAACCGACGAGGTTGTTTACCTTACAGCCGATGAAGAAGACAACTATGTTGTTGCTCAGGCCAACGAAGCATTGGATGAGAACGGCTACTTCGTAAACAATATGGTTTCCGGTCGTTTCAGAGATGAGACTTCCGCATATGAGAAGAGAAGGATCGACTTCATGGACGTATCTCCCAAGATGGTATTCTCGGTAGCCACAGCGATGATTCCTTTCCTTCAGAACGATGACGCTAACCGTGCCCTCATGGGATCAAACATGCAGCGTCAGGCCGTTCCTCTTCTTTTCACCGATGCTCCTGTTGTAGATACAGGTATCGGCGTTAAGGCAGCTGTTGACTCCGGATCATGCATGACCGCTACTAATGCGGGTGTAGTTGAAAGAGCTACAGCAAATGAGATCGTTATCAAGAATAAGGATAAGGGACTGGACACTTACAGACTTACAAAGTTTGCAAGAAGCAACCAGGGCACCTGCATTAACCAGAGGCCCATCGTATCCAAGGGCGAAAAGATCGAAGCAGGTCAGGTTATTGCAGACGGTGCTTCCACATCCGGCGGTGAACTTGCTCTCGGTAAGAACCCTCTCATCGGATTCATGACATGGGAAGGTTACAACTACGAGGACGCCGTTCTTATTTCAGAGCGTCTTGTTCAGGAAGATGTTTACACATCCGTTCATATTGAAGAGTATGAGTCAGAAGCCAGAGACACAAAACTTGGACCTGAAGAGATCACAAGAGAAGTTCCCGGCGTAGGCGATGATGCTCTCAAGGATCTGGATGAAAGAGGTATCATTCGTGTCGGTGCCGAAGTTCGTGCCGGAGACATTCTTGTAGGTAAGGTAACTCCTAAGGGAGAAACAGACCTTACTTCCGAGGAAAGACTTCTTCGTGCTATTTTCGGCGAAAAGGCAAGAGAGGTTAGAAACACATCTCTTGAACTTCCTCACGGCGAATTCGGTATCGTAGTTGATACAAAGGTATTCAAGCGCGAAAACGGTGATGATCTCCCTGCGGGAGTTAATCAGACAGTTCGTGTCTACATAGCTCAGAAGAGAAAGATCCAGGTCGGTGATAAGATGGCCGGTCGTCACGGAAACAAGGGTGTCGTTTCAAGAGTTCTTCCTGTTGAAGACATGCCTTTCCTTCCCAACGGACGTCCTCTTGACATCGTACTTAACCCTCTCGGCGTTCCTTCACGTATGAACATCGGTCAGGTGCTTGAAACTCACCTTTCCCTTGCTTCAAAGATCCTCGGCTTCAATGTTTCTTCACCTATTTTCAACGGTGCGAAGGAATATGAGATCCAAGATCTCCTTGAAGTCGCAAATGATTTCGTGAACAGCGAATGGGATGATTTCAAGAAGAAGTACAAGGATATCCTCGAACCCGATGTTATTGAGTACTTAGGCAATCATCTTGAAGAGAGAGCTGATTGGAAGGGAGTTCCCATCAGCCGTGACGGTAAGGTTCAGCTCCGTGACGGACGTACCGGTGAGGAATTCGATTCACCCGTTACCATCGGATTCATGCACTATTTGAAACTCCATCACCTTGTTGACGATAAGATCCATGCTCGTTCAACCGGTAAGTACTCCATGGTTACCCAGCAGCCTCTCGGCGGTAAAGCCCAGTTCGGCGGACAGCGTTTCGGAGAAATGGAAGTTTGGGCATTGGAGGCATATGGTGCATCTCATGTACTTCAGGAAATCCTTACAGTCAAGTCCGATGATATTCAGGGACGTGATAAGACCTGCGAGGCTATCATGAAGGGTCAGAACATTGCAGAACCCGGTATTCCCGAGTCCTTCAAGGTTCTTCTTAAAGAATTGCAGTCTCTTGCTTTGGACGTTACTGTTCTCGATGAAAACGGTAACGAAGTCATCATGAATGATAAGCTCAATTATGGTGATGAGACAGGCAGCGACGATGAATACAACAACCTCGATGATGACAACCATTACAGCTATGATACAGGCGATTTCGACAGTCACAGCGGATTCACCTATCAGGATCAGGACGGTAATGTCATTGAAGACGGTGACTTTGAAGACGACGACAACTTCGGCGACTTCGATACAGACGATATGGACGATCAAGGCTTTGAAGAATAGGAGGGATACTTAAAATTATGTCAGTTAATTATTCAGATGATTCGGTCAAGGCCGTCAATTACGACGCTATTAAGATTGGACTTGCTTCTCCTCAGAAGATCAAGGAGTGGTCCTTCGGCGAAGTTCAGGAGCCTGAAACAATCAATTATCGTACACTCAAGCCCGAGAAGAAGGGACTTTTCTCCGAAGCTATTTTCGGACCTGTTAAGGACTACGAGTGTGCTTGCGGTAAATTCAAAAAGAATGGTATCAAATCCGGAAAAGATCACATCGTAAAATGTGACAACTGCGGCGTAGAGATCACAAAATCCTCCGTAAGAAGAGAGAGAATGGGTCACATCGAGCTTGCAGCACCTGTTTCCCACATTTGGTACTTCAAGGGAATTCCCAGCCGTATGGGTCTTATCCTTGACATTTCACCCAGAAACCTTGAAAAGGTTCTCTATTTCGCAGCTTATATTGTGCTTGATAAGGGAGAGACAGACCTTCAGTACAAGCAGATCCTCTCTGAAACTGAGTTCAATGAAGCCTGCGATAAGTACGGCAGCAAGGCATTCCGCGCAGGAATGGGCGCAGAAGCTATCAGAGAGCTTCTTGAGGCCATTGACCTTGAAAAGGAATCCGAGGAGATGAAGGAAGCCCTTCTCACAGCAACAGGTCAGAAGAGAGCAAAGCTTGTTAAGCACCTGAGCGTTGTGGAAGATTTCAGAAAGTCAGGAAACCGTCCTGAGTGGATGATCCTGGTTAACCTTCCTGTTATTCCCCCCGATCTTCGTCCCATGGTTCAGTTGGACGGAGGACGTTTTGCAACTTCCGATATGAACGATCTTTATCGTCGTATCATCAACAGAAACTTAAGACTTCGTAAGCTCATCGGCGCTAAGGCTCCTGAGCTTGTTGTAAGAAATGAAAAGAGAATGCTTCAGGAAGCCGTTGATGCGTTGATCGACAACGGAAGAAGAGGCAGACCTGTTACAGGCCCCGGAAACCGTCCTTTGAAGAGCCTTTCGGATCTCTTAAAGGGTAAGCAGGGACGTTTCCGTCAGAACCTTCTCGGTAAGCGTGTTGACTACTCCGGACGTTCAGTTATCGTAGTAGGACCCGAACTTAAGATTTATCAGTGCGGTCTTCCCAAGGAGATGGCACTTGAACTCTTCAAGCCTTTCGTTGTTAAGGAACTCCTTGCAAACGGACAGGCTCACAATCCCAAGGCTGCAAAGAAGATGGTTGACCGTGCTTCTGCTGAGGTTTGGGATATCCTCGAGAGAGTTATCAGAGAGCATCCTGTAATGCTGAACCGTGCTCCTACGCTTCACAGACTCGGTATTCAGGCATTTGAGCCCATCCTTGTAGAAGGTAAGGCTATTAAGCTTCATCCCCTTGTATGTACAGCGTTCAACGCTGACTTCGATGGTGACCAGATGGCTGTTCACCTTCCTCTTTCGGCTGAAGCACAGGCAGAGGCACGTTTCCTCATGCTTTCACCCAACAACCTTTTGAAGCCTTCAGACGGTGGCCCCGTAGCCGTTCCTTCACAGGATATGGTCCTCGGTATCTACTACCTGACGCTTCGTAAGGAAGGTGAACCCGGTGAAGGTAAAGCTTTCAAGAGCATGAACGAGGCATATCTTGCTTATGAAAACAAAGTAATTACACTTCATTCCACCATTAAGGTTCGTCGTTCAATGAAGCTTGAAGATGGTACTGAAATTTCAAGAGTTATAGAGAGTACTCTCGGAACTCTTATCTTCAATGAGATCATTCCTCAGGATCTGGGTCTCAGAAAACGTGATCCCGAAAACAAGGAAGATCTGCTCCTTCTTGAAGTTGATAACGGCAAGCCCGTTGGAAAGAAGCAGTTGAAGAAGATCCTTGAAAAGTGCATCAGTGTTCACGGCGCTACTAAGACAGCAGAGACTCTTGACGCAGTTAAGGCTCTCGGCTACAAGTTCTCTACTCGTGCGGCTATGACAGTATCCATTTCCGATATGACCGTTCCCGCATCCAAGAAAGAGATCCTGGCTGAAGCACAGGCTCAGGTCGATAGGATCGCAAAGCTCCACAGAAGAGGTCTTACCACAGAAGAGGAGCGTTACAAGGCAGTTATCGAAACATGGAAGAATGCCGATGATAAGATCACCAAGGCACTTCTTACAGGTCTCGATCAGTTTAATAACATCCACATGATGGCTGATTCCGGTGCCCGTGGTTCCGACAAGCAGATCAAGCAGCTTGCAGGTATGCGTGGACTCATGGCCGATACATCCGGACGTACCATCGAACTTCCCATCAAGTCCAACTTCCGTGAAGGTCTTGATGTTCTGGAGTATTTCGTATCAGCTCACGGTGCTCGTAAGGGACTTTCCGATACGGCTCTTCGTACGGCTGACTCCGGTTACCTTACACGTCGTCTTGTCGATGTTTCACAGGATGTCATCATTCGTGAAACAGAGTGTATGAGAGAGGATGACACAGAGATTCCCGGAATGTGGGTAAAGGCTTTCATGGACAAGCAGGAAGTTATCGAGTCCCTGAAAGACAGAATTACAGGCCGTTTCTCATGCGAAACGATCCTTGATGATAACGGAGAAGTTATTGTTAAGGCAAATCATATGATCACTGCAAAGAGAGCAGAAAGAATCGTTGCTAAGGCAGAATTCCTTGAGCCCGATCCCAGACCTTCACATGAGGGTGAGATGTGGGTTAAGCCTTCCGCTAAGGTTAAGATCAGAACAGCTCTTACATGCCGTTCAAGAGTGGGCGTCTGCGCTAAGTGCTACGGTGCTAACATGGCTACAGGTGAACCCGTTCAGGTCGGTGAAGCAGTTGGTATCATTGCAGCTCAGTCTATCGGTGAACCCGGTACACAGCTCACAATGAGAACCTTCCATACAGGTGGTGTTGCCGGTGGTGATATCACACAGGGTCTTCCCCGTGTCGAAGAACTTTTCGAAACACGTAAACCTAAGGGACTTGCAATTATTGCAGAGTTCGGTGGTAAGGTTGAGATCAGAGACACCAAGAAGAAGAGAGAAGTTGTTGTTACAAATCCTGAGACAGGAGATTCAAAGGCTTACCTCATTCCTTACGGATCCAGAATCAAGGTGCTCGACGATCAGGTTATCGAAGCAGGTGACGAACTCACCGAAGGTTCCGTATATCCTCATGACATCCTTAAGATCAAGGGTATCAATGCGGTTCAGGACTACATGCTTCGTGAAGTACAGAGAGTTTATCGTCTGCAAGGCGTTGAGATCAACGATAAGCACATCGAGGTTATCGTTCGTCAGACAATGAAAAAGGTTAGAGTTGATGAGGCAGGAGACTCCTCATTCCTTCCCGGAACCAATGTTGACATGTTCGAGTTTGAAGATGTCAATAAGGAACTCATCGCAGAAGGCAAACAGCCTGCAGAAGGAAAGCAGATCATGCTGGGTATCACCAAGGCTGCTCTTGCTACAAATTCCTTCCTTTCAGCTGCATCCTTCCAGGAGACAACAAGAGTTCTTACAGATGCTTCCATCAAGGGAAAGATCGATCCTCTTATCGGCCTGAAGGAGAACGTAATCCTCGGAAAGCTGATCCCTGCAGGAACAGGTATGAAGCAGTACAGAAACATTGCGCTTGATACTGATGCAGATACATTCTCAGATGAGTATTCCGATATGGATTACGATGAGAATGGCTACTCAAACTACGGAGACGGCTATTCTGATTTCGGAGCAGATGATGCTTCGGGCGAAGCCGAAGATCTCGGAGATGAGTTCTACGAAGAACCCGTTAATGATGAGCAGTAAAATAAGATAATAAAAATCACGGCAGTTTTGCCGTGATTTTTTTGGGCAAAAAAAGCAGAAGGCGTTAGCCTTCCGCTAAAATTTTTATTGATGTGATCAAGCCTTGTTAGCTGAACCGAAGAGTTCGATCTTCTCGCGAACCGTCTGCTTGATTGCTTCAGCACCGGGTGCAAGAAGCTTTCTGGGATCGAAGCCCTTACCCTCAAGATCCTTGCCTGCTTCAATGTACTTACGTGTAGCTTCCTGGAAGGAGAGCTGGCACTCTGTGTTTACATTGATCTTTGCAACGCCGAGAGAGATAGCTTTCTTGATCATGTCAGCGGGGATTCCGGTACCGCCGTGAAGAACAAGGGGCATGTCACCAACCTTTTCTTTGATAGCTGCAAGAGTCTCAAAGCTTAAGCCCTTCCAGTTTGCGGGATACTTACCGTGAATGTTTCCGATTCCGGCAGCGAGCATTGTAACACCGAGGTCAGCAACCTGCTTGCACTCATTGGGATCAGCGCATTCGCCCATTCCGATAACGCCATCTTCTTCTCCGCCGATGGAACCTACCTCAGCTTCGATGGAAAGTCCCATAGCCTGAGAGATCTTAACAAGCTCCCTTGTCTTATCGATGTTTTCATCGATGGGATAATGAGATCCGTCGAACATGATGGATGTGAAGCCTGCCTTAATGCACTTGTAGCATCCTTCGTATGTACCATGATCAAGGTGAAGAGCAACGGGAACAGAAATCTTCATTTCCTCATCCATTGCCTTTACCATAGCTGCAACCGTCTTGAATCCGGTCATATATTTTCCTGCTCCTTCGGAAACGCCGAGGATCACAGGGGACTTCATCTCTTCTGCTACCTGCAGGATGGACTTTGTCCACTCAAGGTTATTGATGTTGAACTGACCAACGGCATATTTACCGTCGCGTGCTTTTTCAAGCATTTCTTTTGCTGATACGAGCATTTTTTTAACCTCCGTAATATTATATTGTAATAATCTGTCTGTGCCTTTAAGTACAACGCAATTATAAACGATAACTTTTGAAATAGCAACACCACTGTTAAAAAATCTACATACTTTTGAATGATACAGGGGTAAGGTTCAACTGATACTGTTTTAAAGGTAATTTCTTCTTGAAAACGTATCAGAATATTGTATAATCGTTCTATGAGGCGAATATTTGAATATTTTAAAAATAATAAGGAATTCTGGATCGGAATCGCATCTTTCTTTATGTTCGTAGGATTGATGTCGACTTTCGTTTTTTTATTTATGAGTGACGAGGAGACGGAACCTGTTGCAGGCCTGTCTGTAACAGTTACTCCCACAGTAACGATCACGCCTTCACCTGCGCCCACAGCCACATGTACATTGACACCCACATTTACACCTACGCCGACAGCGACCTTTACACCCACAGCTACACCCACCTTTACCCCAACTCCCACACCTACGCCGCTCACTCCGGAACAGCAAAGGCTTTGGGAACAGTTCAACGGGGCCGGCGAAACATATGCCCGGGTGAGAGAAGAAGCGATTGAGAAGAGGATACTGCCGGTGATCAGCATTACGACGTTGGACGGGGAGAAGTTCCAAAGAAAAGAAACTGTCATGGTCGGAAATGTGGCCAAGACCGTGGACAAGTGGATCACAAGCTACGTTGAAGTATACAATTGCGAAGATAAGTTTGAACTTTCCGAATTCGCAACAGTCAAGGTCAGGGGTAATGCAAGCGCAAAGAGTGCTCCCTATCCCTTGAGGATCAAATTTGATGAAAAGCAGGGAATGCTGGGACTTAATAAAGGAAACGATTTTAAGAACTGGGTGCTTTTAAGACCATGGTCAAAGGTGGTTTCCGATTACCTGGCGTTTCAAATGGGACAGACAATTTATGACGGAAAGTACTACATTTCCGACTGCACAATGGTCAATGTTTACGTGAACGGGGAGTACTACGGCCTTTACCTTTTGGCTGAGCAGAATCAGGTTAAAAAGAAGAGAGTAAATGTCAATGAACCCGAGAATGGCGACACGAGCGTTAAAACAGGTTACCTGGTGGAAATCGACAATTACGCCGGAAACGATCTGGATGCGGATCCGAGCTTTAAAGTGCCTTACAGAGTGAACGGAAAGAGCGTTACCGTTAAGGACTTTCAGGGAACGGAAGGAACGTTTGTTAATTACACCAGGTACACGATACACAGTGAGATCTACAGCGAAGATCAGATCGATTACATTTCCAAGTACATAAACAGTGTTTTTGAGATAATCTATTACGCGACGGAAAAGGACAAATACTACGCTTTGGATGAAGATCTTAAGCTTGTGGAAGCAAGTGACAGGTTTAAAACTGCCGAGGAAACGATCTCGGCTGTTCTGGACATTGATTCTGCCGTTGAGACCTATCTCATAGAAGAGATCCTGGGTAATTACGACAGAGGAAACGGCAGCTTTTACATGTGTGTTGACTTTTCGAAAAAGGCGAAGTACAAGAAACTTACGTTTATGGCACCCTGGGACTTCAACTGGTGTGTTTTCGGCGATGATCTTATTGCGGGAACTTTTTATGGGATAAATGAAGCGGGAAGGTTTAAGGAGTGCGTCCATCCCTGGTTTGTGCTTCTCATGAATGAGGACTGGTTCAGACAGAGGGTAGCGAAACGCTGGGATGAGCTTTATTCCACAGGGCAGTTAAATGCTGTAACTGATGAAACTCTGAACATGATAAATGCCGCTAAAGCGGATTTTGATCTTTTCTTTAAAAAGGTTACAAAAAGAAACGAATACAAAGAGGCGACAGAAGCTGTCAAAAATCTTGAAAACCGCATGAAATGGCTGAACGGGGAATTTCTTAAATGGCTTCCCGAATGAACGTATTCAATTGACAAAAGTGCTTTAGCGTGCTAAAATTTTAAAACCTAAAGGCACCAAGAAAGGGGCATAAAATGTCTATTTACACAGGAGCAGGAGTTGCAATCATAACACCTTTCAATGAGGACAAGACCATTAACTTCGATAAACTCGGAGAACTCATTGATTTTAACGTAAATAACGGAACAGATTGTATCGTTATCGTGGGAACAACGGGAGAAGCATCTACGCTTTCTCATGAGGAACACATTGAGTGTATCAGATACGCTGTACAGAAGACAGCACACAGGATCCCGGTAATTGCGGGAACCGGTTCCAACTGCACGGAAACTGAGGTTTTCCTCAGCAAAGAGGCTTATAAGGCAGGAGCAGACGGTGTTCTTCTTGTTTCACCTTACTACAATAAGGCTACACAGAAGGGCTTAAAAGAGCATTTCGGAGCAGTGGCAAAGTCTGTTGACATTCCTATTGTTCTTTATAATATTCCCGGCAGAACGGGAGTTAACATCCTTCCTTCGACCATCGAAGAGCTGGCAAAGGAATATGATACCATTGTTGGTGTCAAGGATGCTACCGGAAACATTCCCCAGACTATGGAACTTCTTAACAGAATGAATGGAGATTTTGATGTTTATTCAGGAGAAGACGGACTCATTACACCTTTACTTTCAATCGGAGCCAAGGGCGTAATTTCGGTTCTTTCCAATGTCGTTCCCCGCGACACACATGATATAGTTGCAAAATTTATGGCAGGAGATGCTGAGGGATCAAAGAAACTTCAGATGAAGTACCTTCCTTTGATCAATGCATTATTCTGTGAAGTAAATCCCATTCCCGTAAAGGCTGCACTTAATCTTATGGGATTCAACGTAGGATCTTTGAGACTTCCTCTTACGGACATGGAACCCGAGAATCGTGCGCGTCTTGAAAACGAGATGAGAAAAGTGGGAGTAATTAAGTAAATGACCAGAATGATAATGTGCGGCTGCAACGGTAAAATGGGAAAAAGCATTTCCGAGATCGTAGCCGGAGATCCTGATATAGAGATCGTAGCGGGAATTGATAAAGCGGGAAACAATACTTTCGGTTATCCTGTTTTTTCTAATCTAAAGGATGTTAATGTTGCTGCGGATGTAGTGATTGATTTCACTGCTCCCGCTGCATTAAAAGAAAATGACATGTTCAGACTTGCGAAGGAAAGAGGATACGCTCTTGTGCTTTGTACAACAGGCTATTCCGAAGAAGAGATCGCAAGCATTAACGAAGCTTCGAAGGAAATCCCTGTTTTGAGATCGGCCAACATGTCGCTGGGTATCAATCTTCTTTTAAAGCTTGTTTCCGAGGCGGCAGAGATCCTTTGCAAAGAAGGATTTGATCCTGAGATTGTTGAAAAGCATCACAATCAAAAGGTAGATGCTCCTTCGGGAACCGCCCTTGCACTTGCGGATGCCATAAATTCCGCCCTCAACAATGAGTACGAATACAAGTATGACAGACATTCCGTGAGAGAGAAGAGACCTGTTAAAGAAATCGGTATTTCAGCAGTACGAGGAGGAAGCATCGTAGGAGAGCATGAAGTACTGTTCGCAGGTACGGATGAAGTGATAGAGTTTAAGCACACCGCTTATTCAAAGGCTGTATTCGGGAAGGGGGCTGTTGCTGCAGCAAAGTTCCTTGCCGGAAAGAAGCCGGGTATGTATTCAATGAAAGATGTTATCCTTTAATACAAACAAAAAAAGCAAGCCCGCGGGACTTGCTTTTTTATTGCTATGATTTGTTTGGCTGAGGTTAATCCGATACTTCTCGAGAGGTATGGGGTAACCGCATCATCTGAAGAACTGCCATTAAAGCATTGCCTTCTTCGTCTGTTTAGTCAATCAGTTACTGCTGTTCTGCTTCGACAGTAGCGCTTTGCACGGGAACTTCCTGAACTTCAGGCTCGGAAACGGGTTCCGGAGTCTCTGTCTGTTCGGGCTCTTCCTGAAGTACTTCGGGAGCTTCTGTTTGAATCTCCTCCGTAATTACTTCTTTAGGCTCTTCTTTGATCTCGTCTTTCGACTCAACCGAAGGTTCTTCCTTAGGTTCTTCCTTAGGCTCTTCCTTAGGCTCTTCCTTAGGTTCTTCCTTAGGTTCTTCCTTAGATTCCTCTACAGGCTCTTCCTTAGGCTCTTCAGCCTTTTGTGCTTCAGTGACTGCCGGCTGCTGTTCGCCGGATTGTTCGATTACAGGTTTAACTGTATCGGTCTGCGGTGTTTCGATCACGGGCTTAACTTCTTCTGAGGGATGAACCGTAACTTCACAGGTCGCATAACCTCTTGAAATTATGCAGAAGATGCTGGTCTGACCGACGCCTTCTCCGATAACTCTTCCGCCCGGTGATACGGAAGCAACGGATTCATCGTTGCTGGTATAAACGGGTGTCTCTACCGTGTTGATAGGGAAGAGAAGATGGGAGAGCCTTGCCTGATCGCCTACTTTAAGGTCCAGATTATAATTTGAGATCAAGACCGCCTGAGCAGGGGGACCGACTTTAACACTGCAAGCCAGGGTCGTAACAATCTTTCCCGATTCGAAAATCCTTGCGGTAATTGTAGCATTACCATTGTCGATAGCGGAGATCACTCCGCTTGAATCAACAGAAGCAACTCCCGGTCGTGAGGAGTTGAAGGTAACGGTTTGATTGGATTTAAGATTATAAACCCTCAAACTGAAGGATTTCCCTTTTACAATTTCTGCTGAACTGACATTTAATTTTGCTTCAAGTGCATTGCCTGCATATGCAGTATGTTCAAACATAGGCAGGGTGATGAATAGGATAAGAACCATGCCAAAAGTCAATATGGAATTAACTAATTTCCGAACTTTCATGCTGTTTCCTCCTAACCAAATAACGTTGTGTCACATCCGCTGGCATTATAATAAATATTTTTGGCAAACAAATGTCAAAAAAATGCAATTTATGAGTTTTTTCCTGCAAGTTGATTTTATAAGAAGGATTTGATATACTTTTTTCATATGTTTTAGGAGGTAGAAATATGTCTAAAATATTGATCGCAGACGATAATTCCGATATTACGGATGTTCTTTCCGTATACGTTGAAAAAGAAGGCTACGAACCCGTAATTGCAACAGACGGCGACGAGGCTTATAAAATGTTTCTTACAAGTAATCCGGTTTGCGTTTTACTTGATGTTATGATGCCCAAAATCGATGGATTCGAGGTTTGCAGGAAGATCAGAGCAAAATCCGATGTTCCCGTTATCCTCATTACGGCAAGAGGAGAAGATTTCGAAAGGATCATGGGCCTGGATATCGGAGCCGATGATTACATTGTAAAACCCTTCAGCCCCAGCGAAGTCATGGCCAGGATCAGAGCTGTACTCAGAAGACTTTCCAAGGCAGAGGCGGGAACTGACAAGAACAATGAGATAACAGTCGGTAATCTTGAGATCAACATTGAGGAGTACTCCTGCAAGATCGGCGGAGAGGACGTAAAGCTTACAAAGAAAGAGATCGAGACTATGTGGGTCCTTGCCACAAATCCCGGTAAGGTCTTTACCAGAGACAATCTTTTGGACAGCCTTTGGGGGCAGGATTACTACGGTGAGTCAAGAACCGTGGATTCCCACATTAAGCGTCTCAGATCAAAGATCGACAAACTTGAGCATCCCGCTTGGGAGATCACCACTATTTGGGGAGTGGGTTACAAGTTTGAAAAATTAGATAAATAGCAGGATTTTACTTATGGAGAATAAAATACAGACAAATATTCCGGGAAGCGGAAAACTGTTTTTTAAAACGTATATCAGCTTCGCGGCGGTAATTACGATATTTGCCATCAGTCTCGGAGTTTTTTACATGAGAATGTATGACGCCACCGTGATCCGTACAAATACAGAGGATCTTCAGGAAAAGGCGGTTAATCTTGCAAGAAAATGTTCGGCTTGCTTTACATCAAACGACTACGAGGCATGGTTTGCGTATCTTCAGTATCTTATGGGCATAGACGGACTGGACACTATGACATTTGCCAACGGATCGGCGCAGATCCCTTTGAGCGAACGGTTTACGGGCCAATACGGTACGGCGGAGATGGACAGCGACAAGGTTAAGGAAATGACCGAGGAAACCATAAAGACTCTTGCACCGGTTTCGGGGACGGGCTATTCCAGCGGACATGATTACAAGACGATCATTGCCGGAGCACCCGTTTACGGCTATGAAGGTGAATGCGCAGGAGTGCTGTTTGTATTTATGAATGTAAATGCGGAAAAACAGATCGTTGCATCCACGACAAAAATGATAGTCATCAGCTCGCTTGTGGCTTTACTAATTGCTTTTGCTTTTGCGATACCTTTTGTAAGCGCTCTGACAAAGCCGATCTCTTCGATCAGATCCACGGCTCTGACTCTGGCGTCCGGAGATTACAGCGCAAAGACGGATGTACATGCAAGAGATGAACTGGGAGAACTGGCCGAAGCAATGGATTTCCTGGCTGACAAGCTTTCGGAAAATGAAGCCGAAAGAAGAAATGCCGAGCAGATGAGGCTTGATTTCTTCGCAAACGTATCCCACGAGCTCAGAACACCGATCACCGTAATGCGGGCATATACAGAATCGCTGGTTGACGGAGTCGTGACGGATCCGGAAAAGGTGAAGCAGTACTACCAGAGAATGAATGCGGAAAGTATTGCCATGGAAAGACTGGTGGGCGATCTGCTCACACTTTCCAAAATGCAGAATCCGGACTTTGAAATCGAGAAAGAACCCGTAAACTTAAAGCAGGTGTTTTATGATCTGGCAAGAGCGGCAGGAACAATGGCCGAAGAGAAAAGGATCAGGATCGATCAGCAGATGTGCACCGATCCCTGCATAATGATGGGCGACTACGAAAGACTTCGCCAGATGTTTTTGGTTATCATAGATAATGCCATCAAGTTTTCGGATACGGGAAGTACGATACACATCAAGCTGGAATGCGACTCGAAGATATATGCCTCGGTTTCGGACGAGGGTGTGGGGATCGCGAAAGAAGAGATTCCGTACATTTTTGATAAATTTTACAGATCCAAGCTTCGTCAGAACGCAAAAGGATCGGGCCTGGGACTTGCAATAGCGAAAAACATCTGTATCAAGCATAACGGTGAGATCAAGGTGGAAAGCGAAAAAGGCAAGGGAACGACATTTACTTTTATTTTTGAACCGGAGACCAAGGTGAGAAGAAAGTGATTTTGGGGCTTGCATTTAAAGAATTGTTGTGATATTATGACAAAAATTAAAAGAAAAGCTTTGACAGAGACAGTAGGCTTAGCGAAAGTTCAGAGAGAGGTCGGTCGGTGCGAGACCTTACGGAAGTTAAGCTGAAGACCACTCTCGAGCTGCACGTGAAAGGGAAACCGAAGCGTCGCCGGATTGCTGCCGTTAAAGGCAACTTGAGTTAAAATCAAGGTGGAACCGTGCATTGCACCCTTGGGACAATATGCCCCAAGGGTTATTTTTTTATTTAAACAAGGAGAACAAAAATGGTTAATTTCAAAGAAGAGGAAAGACTCAACACATTGAACCATTCCTGCGCACATGTTATGGCTCAGGCTGTTAAGCGTATTTGGCCTCAGGCTAAGTTCTGGGTTGGACCTGTTGTTGCGGAAGGCTTCTACTATGACATGGATCTCGGTGATGAAGTTATCTCCGATGACGACATTCTGAAGATCGAAAAGGAAATGAAGAAGGTCTGCAAGGAGGGAAAGTACATCGTCCGTAAAGAGATCACCAAGGCTGAAGCTCTTGAGCTTTTCAAGAACGATGAATACAAGCTGGATCTTATCAATGATCTTGAAGACGGAAAGATCACCTGTTATGAACAGGGCGAGTACATCGATCTTTGCCGCGGACCTCACGTTGAAAATACAAAGCTCTGCAAGAACTTTAAGCTCATCAAGCATTCCGGTGCTTACTGGAAGGGTGATGCAAGCAATAAGGTGCTTCAGAGAGTTTACGGCGTTTGCTTCCCTACTCCCGAGGAACTTGATGCGTACCTTCAGGAGCTTGAAGAGGCAAAGGCAAGAGACCATCGTAAGCTGGGCAAGGAAATGCAGCTCTTCATGGTGGATGACCTTATCGGAAGAGGACTTCCCATGTTCCTTCCCAAGGGCTACACAGTTTGGAGAGAGCTTGAAAACTACATTCGCGATAAGGAACTGAAGCTCGGCTATCAGCATGTTCTTACACCTTGCGTAGGCACAGTGGATCTTTACAAGACATCAGGCCACTGGGATCACTATAAAGAGAACATGTTCCCTGCAATGGAAGTTGAAGGCGAAAGCTTTGTACTTCGTCCCATGAACTGCCCTCATCACATGATGATCTACGCTAATCGTCCGCATTCGTACAAAGAGCTTCCCATTAGGATCGGTGAGATCGCTCATGATTTCCGTTTTGAGGCAAGCGGAACTCTTAAGGGAATCGAAAGAGGACGTCACTTCTGTCAGAACGACGCTCACCTTTTCGTTACACCCGATCAGATTGAGAGTGAAGTAGCAAGCGTTGTAGAATTGATCAAGGAAGTATACAAGGATTTCAACATCACAAATTACCGTTGCGTTCTTTCTCTCCGTGATCCCGCAGACACAAAGAAGTATCATCAGGATGATGAAATGTGGAACACAGCCGAGGATGCACTCAGAAAGGTTCTTAACGATCTGAAGATAGATTACACCGAAGAGATCGGTGAAGCTGCATTCTATGGTCCGAAACTTGACGTTAATGTTAAGCCTGCCGTAGGAAATGAGTACACGCTTTCAACATGCCAGCTTGACTTCTGCCTTCCCATGAAGTTTAATCTCACATACATTGATTCCGAAGGAGATAAGAGAACACCTGTTGTTCTTCACAGAGCTATCCTCGGATCTCTCGACCGTTTCATGGCATACATCCTTGAGGAGACAAAGGGCAACCTTCCTCTCTGGCTTGCACCCGTTCAGGTTAAGGTTCTTCCCGTTAAGAATGATGATCCCGAACTCATGGCATATGCAGAGAAGGTTTACGAAGAACTCTATGTTCGCAACGTAAGAGTTGAATTGGATGAGCGTGCAGAGAAGCTGGGTTACAAGATGAGAGAAGCTCAGATGCAGAAGGTTCCTTACATCCTTGTTCTCGGTAACAACGAGAAAGAGGCAGATACGGTTACCTTCAGACTTCACGGCAAGCAGGAATCAACAACGGTTAACCTGGATGAATTTGTGAACCACGTTGTTGAGGACATCGCTACCAAGAAGTATGACCTGTGATCGGATACGGTGAACGGCTTTTTTCAGAAATATAGTGAACTGTAGCTTTAAAAAGACTAAAATTTAGATAAACTTTCAGAATTTATTGACAACTACTTCTGTAGAAGGTAAAATGCTATTAAATAGCCGATGTATTGAAGCTTTGTAGGCTTTCATACATCGGCTATGCCGTCATAAGGCGCTTTTTGTATGCCGGCAAAAGCAACCGCAAAAGCGGATTACACTTTGGGAGGTAGTTTTTATGGCATCATCATTATCAGGTAACAGGCGCAGATCAAAGAACCTGGAAGAGAAAAAGAACAAGCGGGCTAATCTTGCCACACATCTTGCCGTTTGTGCTTCCAATGTAGCATTGTTGATTGTAACTATCATTCTTTACAAAACAGGAGTTACCGTTGGAGGGGAGTTGATCTTCTCGGCCATTGTATTGATCGTGTCCGCCATGACCTCTATGATGATCTATTTCCTTTTTACGTTTGATGCAACAAAGTATCTTAAGATCGCTCTCCCCATCTTTTATGTGGCATTTACGCTCATTACCATCAGAGCGGGAACTCTAAGCAGCACCATCCTGGCGTTTCCGGTAGCTGTAGCGGTAACACTTTACGGCAGTCAGAAACTGGTAGCCATTATGGCGGGAGCAAACGTTGTGATCGCGCTGGTCAATATGTTTGTCTGCAGGATCATGGGAGTACGGGAAGAACCTCTAAGTGCTACGATCGTTCTCATGTTCATTTTTATAATGAATATTTGTCTGAGTATTACCACTATTCTTAACAAACAGACAAATGATGAGCAGCTGGATGAGATCGTTGAGAACGAAAAAGAGCAGGAAAAGATGATGGACGCCATTGCTTCAATAGGATCGAAGATAGATGAGTCTGTTCAGTCGATAACCGCTCTTGTTGAAGAAGTAAACGAGGATACAAAGGGTGTTACAAAAGCCATGACGGATGTTGCGACCGGAATGGAAACGACTCTTACAAGCATTAACGAACAGGCACGAACCACCGAAAAGATACAGAAAGTCGTAAAAGAGACGGCTCAGGTCTCCGATAATCTCGGTCAGATCGCGAGAGTGTCTTCCAATTCAGTTAAGGAAGGATTTGTACTTGTAACAAATGTTGTTAATCAGACAGAGATCATGGAACAGGAAAACAACTCTGTTAAAGCAAGTATGGAAGAACTTCACAACCATACCATGGATATGGAAAAGATCATCGGCATCATTCAAAGCATATCCAATAAGACTAATCTCCTGGCACTCAATGCTTCAATAGAGGCGGCAAGAGCCGGAGAGGCAGGAAGAGGATTTGCTGTTGTCGCAGAACAGATCAGAGTCCTTTCGGAACAGACAAAGGCGTCGACAGAGAACATTCAGGCCATTATCGAAAAACTGAATGAGAATTCCAATGCGACAATCGGATCAATGGACAGCATGATCGAAAAGATCAACACTCAGATCACAATGATCCATGATATTGAAGAAAACTTTAACAAGATCTCCGGAGGATTGGAAAGCCTCGACGGATCCATTGAGAACATGAACGAGAAGACGGAAGAGCTTGTTGAAACAAATGCCATCATCACAGACAGTATCAACAGTCTGTCATCCGCTACTGAGGAGATCTCTGCGGCGAGTGAAGAGACAACGGCCATGTGTGCCCAGAACTCTGAGAAGTTTGAAACCGTTAATGAGGTGGTTTCTGCGTTATCGGCAGAGTCTGCAAAGATGGGACGCTTCATAGATGAATACATTAAACAGAAAGCAGAAAAAGCCAAGTCATGATAGAGATCAAAGAAGAAATTGAACGTTTTATACTTATAGGTGTCTCCCTTGGGGACACCTATAAAAATGGAAAGATACAGGCTGATGATACGGCCGAATCCATAATCGAATTAAAGGAACTGGTAAAAACAGCCGGCGGAGAAACGGTCGGCGTATTGATACAAAACAGAGAGGCTGTCGACAAAGCCACTTATTTCGGAAAAGGGAAGGTGGAAGAGTTAAAGGCGTTGGCAGCGGAAACCGGAGCTACGGGAATTGTAAGCGATGATGAACTCACACCCGCTCAGCTCAGTAACCTTGAAGAGGCATTGGATCTTAAGATCTGTGACAGAACTCAGATCATTCTGGAGATCTTTGCGAAGCATGCTTTGACACGTGAAGGAAAGATCCAGGTAGAACTGGCTCAGCTTAAATACAGGCAGTCCCATCTGATCGGCCTCGGAGGGAACCTTTCCAGGCAGGGTGGCGGCATCGGAACCAGAGGTCCGGGTGAAAAAAAGCTTGAAACTGACAGACGTCTGATCAGAGACAGGATCTCAGAACTTAACAATGAGCTGGGAAATGTTGTCAGAACCAGAGATGTGACCAGAGCACAAAGAACAAAGGCAAACATCCCTTCAGCGGCAATAGTCGGATATACAAATGCAGGTAAATCAACTCTTTTAAATAAGGCAACAGGCGCAAGCGAGCTGGAAGCAGACATGCTTTTTGCAACTCTGGATCCTGTAGTCAGAGAACTTGATCTGGGGACGGGCCAAAAGGTTTTGATGACCGATACCGTCGGCTTTGTCAGAAAGCTGCCCCATCATCTTGTGGATGCGTTCAGATCGACACTTGAAGAAGCAAAGTATTCGGATATCATCGTGCATGTTGTGGATGCTTCGAATCCGGATATGGAAAAGCAGATCGAAGTAACCTATGAAACTCTGGATAATTTAGGGATCAAGGGGAAGACATTTGTGACCTTTTTCAACAAATGTGACAAACCGGAAACCTTTGACCTTCAGCTGAAGGACCTTCGGGCGGATTATGTTATCAAAGGATCCGCTAAAGCCGGAAACGGCTTGGATGAGCTGAAAACAGTGCTGGACAGGATAATTAAAGAAAAGAGAAACTACATAGAGAAGGTCTTCTCTTTTGCCGAGGCCGGAGAGATACAGAAGATCCGCAGAAACGGACAGATCATTTCCGAGGAATATAAGGAAGACGGAATCCACGTTAAAGCCTTTGTGGACAGAACGTAAATTTTTATGTCAAAACACAATATATGGTGTTTGTTAAGAGTAAAACAATCCACCCATGGTGGAAGACATTGAAGAAAAAGGGTAACGAATGTTACTCTTTTTTTGTATTCTACAAGTGAGTAATATACAAAAAACGTGAGATTTAGAGGGAGTTCTAAATTTCTTAATAATTAATTCCGAAATATAAAACAGTTGCCTTTAAAAGCACAATATGTTGTGGAGGAGAATAATAAAACAATCCATATTTTGTTATTTAGCTCTTGACTTAACAACTCGGGTTTGCTACAATCGGTTACAGAGCGTTGCAGATAGGCAACAGGAACGTTGTTTCCAATACAGACTTGAAAGGAGAAAGTAATGATCAGTGTAGTAAAAAGGGATGGGGAGATAACAGATTTTAACATTTCTAAAATTTCGGGCGCTCTTGCTAAGGCTTTCACAGCCACTCAGAAAAATTACAATGATGACATTATTAATTTACTCGCGTTGAGAGTAACCAGTGATTTCCAGGACAAGGTAAAGGACGGAGCGATCACTGTGGAGGACATTCAGGACAGCTGCGAGCATGTGCTTGAGCAGGCCGGCTATACGGATGTTGCCAAGGCATACATTCTCTATCGTAAGAACAGAGAGAGAATCCGCAACATGAAGTCCACTATCCTTGACTATAAGGACACTATTAACAGCTATGTAAAGGAAGAGGACTGGAGAGTAAAGGAGAATTCAACTGTTACCTACTCCGTAGGCGGACTTATTCTTCACAACTCCGGTGCGATCACAGCAAATTACTGGCTGTCTGAAATATATGACCAGGAGATCGAAAGCGCACACAGAAACGCAGACATTCACATCCATGATCTGTCTATGCTTACAGGCTACTGCGCAGGATGGTCTTTGAAACAGCTTATTAAAGAAGGTTTGGGCGGAATTCCGGGAAAGATCACTTCATCACCCGCAAGCCATCTTTCCACTCTTTGCAACCAGATGGTTAACTTCCTCGGCATCATGCAGAACGAGTGGGCAGGCGCTCAGGCATTCTCATCATTCGATACATATCTTGCTCCTTTTGTAAAGATCGATAACCTTCCTTACAAAGAAGTTAAGCAGTGCATCCAGTCCTTCGTATACGGTGTTAACACACCCAGCCGTTGGGGAACGCAGGCTCCTTTCTCCAACATCACACTTGACTGGACGGTACCTGCAGACCTTGCAAATCTTCCTTGCATCATCGGCGGAAAAGAAGTTGATTTCTGCTACAAGGATTGTAAGAAAGAAATGGATATGGTCAATAAGGCATTCATCGAGATCATGATCGAGGGTGATGCCAACGGACGCGGATTCCAGTATCCCATCCCGACTTACTCCATTACAAAGGATTTCGACTGGAGCGAGACAGAGAACAACAAGCTTCTTTTCGAAATGACCGCTAAATACGGTACACCTTATTTCTCAAACTACATCAATTCCGATATGGAACCCAGTGATGTTCGTTCCATGTGCTGCAGACTTCGTCTTGACCTTCGTGAACTCAGAAAGAAGACAGGCGGCTTCTTCGGATCCGGAGAGAGTACAGGATCTGTCGGAGTAGTTACGATCAATATGCCCAGAATTGCATACCTTGCAGCAGACGAGAGAGATTTCTTCGGACGTCTTGACCACATGATGGACATAGCGGCGCGTTCTCTTAAGGTTAAGAGAGATGTTATCACTAAGCTTCTTAACGAAGGACTCTATCCTTACACAAAGAGATACCTGGGAACATTTGAGAACCATTTCTCAACGATCGGCCTTGTGGGCATGAATGAAGCCTGTCTCAATGCAAAGTGGCTTGGCAAGGATCTGAACACTGCTGAAGCTCAGGAGTTCACAAAGAAGGTTCTGAACCACATGAGAGAACGTTTGAGTGACTATCAGGAAATGTACGGAGACCTTTACAACCTGGAAGCTACTCCCGCAGAATCCACCAGCTATCGTCTTGCAAAGCACGATAAGAAGCATTATCCCGACATCATCACAGCAGGTAAGCCGGGAGCTACACCTTACTATACAAACAGTTCTCATCTTCCCGTTGACAGCACAAGAGATGTTTTTGAAGCTCTCGACGTTCAGGATGAGCTCCAGACACTTTACACTTCGGGAACCGTGTTCCATGCATTCCTCGGAGAGAGACTTCCCGATTGGAAGGCTGCAGCAAAGCTTGTTCGTACAATTGCTGAAAACTATAAGCTTCCTTACTACACCATGTCTCCCACTTATTCAGTTTGTAAGACTCATGGTTACATTTCCGGTGAACATTTCACTTGTCCCGTATGTGGCGAGAAGGCAGAAGTTTACAGCCGAATCACAGGATACTATCGTCCCGTTCAGAACTGGAACGAAGGTAAGAGCCAGGAGTACAAGGACAGACTTGTTTATGACATCGCAGGATCGACTGCAAAGCCTGTATCTGAGACTGCAAAGGAAGCAGACAACGACGGAATGGTTGAGATCAAGGTTGACGGCGTAGCAAAGAGCGACGAGAAGATGTACCTTTTCACCACGAAGACATGCCCCAACTGCAAGATGGCAAAAGAATTCCTGAGAGATTATCACTATGAAGTGATCGATGCGGAGGAAAACCAGGAGCTTGTCGGTAAGTATGGAATCATGCAGGCACCGACACTCATCGTTATCAAAGACAATGATGTTATGAAATATGCAAATGCATCCAGCATCAAGGGCTTTGCCGACAGGAACAGATGATCATGTCAAAATAGGCATTTATTGCGGGCGGTAGATTTACCGCCCGCGTTGTTGTTGAAACGCTGCAAGCAGTATCAGGGAGGAAAAAAGGATGAGTTATGCAGACAGGGTTTTTGTCGGAATGTGCAAGGACATTCTGGAAAACGGAACTAACACAATGGGGGAAAAAGTGCGGCCGCATTGGGAGGATGGCACTTTGGCATACACGATAAAGAAATTCGGAGTGGTCAACAGATACGACCTTTCAAAGGAGTTTCCGGCTTTGACACTCAGAAAGACTGCCATTAAGGCAGCTACTGACGAAATTTTATGGATCTGGCAAAAGAAATCCAATAATATAAATGATCTGCACAGCCACATCTGGGACGCATGGGCAGATGAAAACGGCTCTATCGGAAAGGCCTACGGCTATCAGATGAGCGTAAAACATGAGTACAAGGAAGGAATGATGGATCAGGTGGACAGGGTGATCTGGGACCTTAAACACAATCCCTACAGCAGACGCATCATGACCAACATCTACGTGCACGCAGATCTGCATGAAATGAACCTTTATCCCTGCGCATACAGCATGACCTTTAATGTGTCAAAAAAAGAAGGCCATGATAAACTGGTACTTAACGGAATCCTGAACCAGCGTTCTCAGGATGTTCTCACCGCAAACAACTGGAATGTATGCCAATACGCGGTACTCATGCATATGATTGCCAGAGAGTGTGACATGGAAGTGGGAGAATTCCTTCATGTGATCGCAGATGCACACATTTACGATCGCCATGTGGAACTTGTAAAGGAACTGATCGAGAGAGAACAATATGATGCTCCCACTTTTTGGCTGAATCCGGACGTTAAACATTTTTATGATTTTAAACCGGAGGATGTGAGACTTGATAACTACATAACGGGTGAACAGATCAAGAATATACCCGTGGCCATTTAATGTGAACAGTAATGCCATTTAAGGAGGCAAACATTGAATTTAATAGTTGCAGTTGATAATCATTGGGGAATCGGTTATAATAACAGTTTGTTGGCCAGCATTCCCGCAGATAAAAAATTCTTTAAACAGATGACGACGGGAAAGACCATCATCATGGGAAGACGCACATTGGAAAGCTTTCGCGACGGATTGCCCCTTCCGAACAGAAACAACATCGTGATCACGACCAAAAAGAATTACGACGGTAAAGGAGCTATTGTTGTTCACAGTCCGGAGGAAGCCGTTAAGAAAGCGAGAGAACTTTCACCCGAGGAAGACATTTTTGTTGCGGGGGGCGGACAGATTTACAAAGCCATGTTTGACCTTTGCAGTAAGGCCTATGTTACAAAGATCGATTACACCTACGTTGCAGACACCTTCTTCCCTGATCTTGATGCAAATGAAAACTGGAAGCTTGTTGAGGAATCCGATGAGCAAACCTGCTTTGATATTGAGTTTTCGTTTTGCACCTATGAAAATCTTTTGTTGGAAAAGGAATGATATAATATGCTTGAACTGCTTGTTTCAGACCTTTCGACGCTTCACGCCACAGGTTTTGCCGTAGCTTTTGTACTTACGGTTCTGCTGATCAAATTTTTCGGTAAAAAACTGCCGAAGGATCAGGGAAGGAAGTTTGCCGTTGAGGGCGCACTTTCGGAAGGAAAGGGAAGAGGAGCCGGAATCATCTTTGTCTGTGTGTTTTCGGCGGTTTCCTGTCTTTTCTCTTTGCAGACATTGGAGAGTTGCATCTATCTTTTGTTTATACTCTTTGCAATGATCACCGGATTTTTGGATGATGCTTCGGATAAGGCCTGGAAAGATTACAAAAAAGCAATCTACGATCTGATAACCTCAGTCGGGATCACCGTTGTCTTTATAATTGAGAATGGTACAGGCATACATTTGGCGTTGTTGGGAATTGATATCGAGCTTCCCGTTTTGCTTTTCGGATTGATCTCTGTTGCCTTGATCTGGGCTTCCATAAACGTTACAAATTGCACAGACGGAGTTGACGGATTGTCCGCAACGCTGGGAATCACAACGCTGATATCCTATACCATATACGACTCAATATCCGGAGGCTCATACGGAGACGGCTATACAATGCTTTTGTTCTGTGCCTGCCTTATGGGCTACTTGCTCTTTAATGCTCATCCGAGCACGATCCTGATGGGAGATGCGGGATCCAGAGCGATGGGTACGGTGATCGCCATAGCAGCTTTAAAGAGCAGAGATCCTTTCATTTTGTTCCTCTTCGGTCTTGTCTTCATTTTAGACGGCGGTTTGGGACTCATAAAGCTTTTCCTTGCAAGGTTCTTTAAGATAAAGATCCTTAAGAACATCCGTACTCCGCTTCACGATCATGTCAGAAAGAATCTCAACTGGTCCAACACCCAGACAGTATACAGATTTACTATCATTCAGTCGCTGGTTTCCATTATTGCATTGTGGTTCAGCGGACGTGTATGATTTCAGAAAGAGGTAATATAATGAAAACAGTAGCAGATTATGTAAGAACAATACCGGATTTCCCCGAACCGGGGATCATGTTCAGGGATGTAACAAGTGTTATTCAGGATCCCGACGGACTTCGTCTTGCGATTGACAAGCTGGAAGGACTGGTTCAGAACGAGGATTTCGACATTGTTGTAGGACCCGAATCCAGAGGCTTTATCTTTGGTGTTCCCATCGCTTACAATATGCACAAATCATTTGTTCCCGTTCGTAAAAAGGGTAAGCTTCCCTGCGAGACGATCGAACAGGAATACGACCTGGAGTACGGCTCTGCAATCCTTGAAATGCACAAGGATGCGATCAAGCCCGGACAGAGAGTCATCATCGTTGACGACCTCATCGCAACAGGCGGAACCATCGAAGCTATCGTAAAGCTGGTTGAACGCCTCGGAGGAAAGGTCGTAAAGATCGTTTTCCTTATGGAACTTGAAGGGCTTGAAGGACGTGAGCGACTCAAGGGCTATAACGTGGATTCTGTAGTTAAGTATCCCGGAAAGTAGGATTGAACCCCAAAGGCTATTACCGGAAGGAGTGCCAATGGCAGAAGCGGACAAAAAAGAATTCAAATATGTGCTGAAGAAACCCATCAGCGAGAAATCTTTTTCCACACCTTCGGATTTTACCGATCCGGAGGCGCTTTTTGCGCGTTTGGAAAAGACCATCCGGTCCTACAGGAGCCTTACTGACCTCGGACTCATCAGAAAAGCTTACGAACTGGCTTCAGAAAAGCATAAGGACCAGAAACGTAAATCGGGAGAGCCTTATATCATTCATCCTCTTTGCGTTGCCATCATTCTTGCGGAGCTGGAGCTTGATAAAGAAACCATCGCCGCAGGTATCATGCATGATGTGGTGGAAGATACAGACACTACCCTTGACGAGATCAGGGAAGAATTCGGAGATGAGATAGCGCTGCTGGTCGACGGCGTTACAAAGCTGACCCAGTTGAATTACGACATGGACAAGGTGGAGGTTCAGGCCGAAAACCTGAGAAAGATGTTCCTTGCCATGGCAAAGGACATCCGTGTTATAATGATCAAACTGGCGGACCGTCTTCACAACATGCGCACCATGCAGTATCAGCCTGTCCCCAAGCAGTTGGAAAAGGCTCATGAGACTATGGACATTTACGCACCTCTTGCTCAGCGTCTCGGTATCAGCAGGATCAAGATCGAATTGGATGACCTTTCCTTGAAGATCATTGAACCAGAGGTTTACGCGGATCTGGAAGAAAAGATCGCGATGCGTAAGAGCGATCGGGAGAAATTCATTGACGAGAGGATCGATGAAATAGCCGAAAAGATCGAAGAAGGTGAGATCAAGGCCCAGATCGACGGCCGTATCAAGCATTTCTTCAGTATATATAAAAAGATGAAAAACCAGGATAAGACCCTGGATCAGATCTACGATCTGTATGCCATCCGTATCATTGTGGACACGGTAAAGGACTGTTACGCCGCATTGGGCATAATTCATGAAATGTATAAGCCCATTCCTGGGCGTTTTAAGGACTACATTGCAATGCCGAAGGCAAACAATTACCAGTCCTTACACACAACTCTTATTGCTCACAACGGTCTGCCTTTCGAGGTGCAGATCCGTACCATGGAAATGCACAAGGTTGCTGAGTACGGTATCGCTGCCCATTGGAAGTACAAAGAAGCACAGAACGGTGTCAGATCCGATGCCAAAGAGGAAGAGAAGATGGCCTGGCTCCGTCAGATCCTTGAATGGCAGCAGGAAATGTCCGATAACAAGGAATTTCTTTCAAATGTTAAATCAGACCTTGATTTATTTTCGGACTCGGTTTACTGTTTCACTCCCACAGGGGACGTAAAGACGCTGCCCGCAGGTTCTACTCCTGTCGACTTTGCTTATTCGATCCATTCTGCGGTCGGTAATAAGATGGTGGGTGCGAGAGCAAACGGCAAGCTGGTCACCATGGATTATGTCATTAAAAACGGCGACAGAATTGAGATCATCACGTCGCAGAATTCCAAGGGACCCAGCCGTGACTGGCTGAACATCGTAAAGAGCGGTCAGGCGAGAAACAAGATAAATCAATGGTTTAAGACAGAACTTAAAGAAGACAATGTGGTTCACGGCAAGGAACTTTTGATGACCTACTTAAAGACCAAGGGCATCAATCCTCAGGAACTCCTTAAAGCGGATTTCATGGAAGTTACCATGCACAAGTACGGTTTCCACGACTGGGATTCGGTGCTTGCGGCCATCGGACACGGAGGCCTTAAGGAAGGCCAGATCGTAAACCGTCTCCTTGAAGAACTGGAAAAGAAAAAGAAGCGTGAGATCACGGATGAAAAGATCCTTGAATCTGTTGCCGAGATCAAGAGTACCAAAAAGCCTGTGGA
>JAILNG010000179.1 GCA_024691875.1 Lachnospiraceae bacterium
CGATCAAAAAAGCATGTTTGCGGAAGACATGACTTACGCTTTTAAACTTCTCAATAACGGCGGTAAGCTGGCTTACGTTGCGGAAGCAGTGGTGTTTCATTCCCATGATCTGACCCTTAAGGAAAATTACAAAAGGAGCAGAGCGCTGGGAGAAAATCAGGCACAGCATCCCGAGATCTATCAAAATCTTTCCTCGGAAAAAGAGGGGATGAAGTACGTTAGATACGTGGTAAAAAGATTATCGGAACGTGGACGGATCCTTAAGATACCGTATTTTCTTCTTTCCTGTGCGGTCAGATATCTTGGTGTTCTGAACGGAAGAAGATCCGTAAAAAAGTAAGATAAAGCTTCGATGGGAGCTTTATTTTTTTCTTTTTGACAAAGTAGTGAAAAATATTCCACCTTTTTAAAGTTTTGGTATCTTTTATTGAAAATATCAGATGGTATTATGATTACAACAGGCAGAAAAACTGCCCGGAGAAAAAAGGGAGGTATTTTTAATGAGGAAAAAGTTTTTAGCTATTCTGCTTGCAGCTGTAATGGCAACAACAGCCCTTACGGGATGTGGCAAGACAGAAAAGAAGGTCGGAAACGATCAGGTAACCATCAAGTTGTTTTCCAATCTTCCGGATCGTAAAAACGGTCAGGGACTGGTGGAACAGATGATCATTGACGAGTACGTGAAAGAAAATCCGAATGTAAAGATCGAGGTTGAAGCTCTTTATGAAGAAGCTTACAAAACGAAATTCAAGGCTTACTCAATGAACGGAATGCCCGATGTAGTAAGCATATGGGGACAACCTTCTTTCCTGGACGATGTGCTTGAAGCAGGGGTTTTGGCAGAATTAAAGGAATCCGATTATAAAGATTACAAGTTTATCTCGGGCTCCCTTGAAGGATTCAAGAAAAATGGTAAGCTTTACGGACTTCCAAGAAATACGGATGTTCAGATCATTTACTACAATCAGAAGCTCTTTAATGACAATGGCTGGTCAGTTCCCAAGACTTACAATGAACTGATGGATCTCAGCAAGAAGATTAAAGCTGCCGGCATTGTTCCCATGGCTATGGACGGCGGAGACGGATGGCCTTTGGCTTGCTATCTCACAGACATCCTTTACAAGGTTGCAGGCTCTGATTACTCATCTCTTGTTTCCAAAGCTATCGCAAACGGCGACTTTTCAGCACCCGAGGGTAAGAAGGCAACTCAGATCCTTGTGGATTCAGCTTCCGCAGGAATGTTCCAGACAGGCTTTGATGCTCAGGATTACGGTACAGCAATGAACCTTTTCACAAACGGCCGCGCTGCCATGTTTGCAATGGGAAGCTGGGAAACATCCATGGCTTTGAATAAGGATATCCCGGAAGAGATCAGAACAAACATTCGCGCGTTTACCATGCCTGTTGTGGATGGAGGAAAAGCCGGAGCAAAGGACATTGCCGCATGGCACGGAGGCGGTTACGCAGTATCTGCAAACTCCGAAGTAAAGGAAGAAGCGATCAAGTTTCTTAACTATATGTTCAGAGCAGACAAGCTTTCAAAATACGGCTGGGAAAACGGTGTAGGAATGTCGGCTCAGAATCAATCTGAATATCTTTCGGGCAACGAGACGGAATTACAGTTACAGGTTATGGGCTTTGTACAGAACGCAGGAAGCGTTTCGGGAACACCCATTAATGACTGCGGACCTTCCACCTTTAAGACTGTGATTGAAACAGAGATCCTGGGTGTAGCAAACGGTTCCGTATCAGTGGACACATTCCTTGAGAGAATCGGTGCAGCTTGTAAATAGACGATAATTTAATAAGTCTGATTTTAAGAGGATGCTCCGAAAAATGAGGCATCCTCTTGATTTTTGGATTAGACCGGAGGAGATGAAAGAAACATGAATAAAGTATATGGTAACAAAGCGGCGGCTTTTACCCTGGTATTACCCGGAGTTTTGGTCTTTCTGTTTGCGGTGCTGGCCCCGATCTGCCTGAGCGTCTATTATGGGTTTACGGACTATTCGGGCATGGGAAAGGAAGTCTGGATAGGGCTTGAAAATTACAAAGAATTGATGAGAGACCGAAACTTTGGAAGATCATTGGTGAATTCATTGCTTTTGGCACTGGGCTTTATATGCATTCAACATCCTCTGGCCATCCTCACGGCGGCTGTTCTCGACAAATTGAGAGGAAAGGCCGAAGGAGTTTTCAGATGCATATATTTTATTCCCAATGTTATCTCTGTGGCGGTGATCGCGTATCTGTGGAAATTTATCTATAACCCGGATTTCGGCCTTTTGAACAATGTTCTGAAGGCTTTCGGCTATAAAGTCCAGATCAACTGGCTTTCACAGCAAAACGCAATCCTGTCTGTATTGCTTGTTCTCATCTGGCATGGTTTCGGATGGGGAATGCTGATCTATTACACAGGTATCAAAAACATTGATCCCGTATTGTATGAAGCAGCAAGCATAGACGGAGCAGGCTGGTGGAAGACTTTTTTCAAGATCACACTTCCTCTTATGAAACCGGTCATACAGATCAATGTCACTATGGCGGTCATATCCGCATTGAAACAAATGGAGACCGTATACCTGCTTACAAAGGGCGGACCGAACAATGCAACACAGTTTGCGGCAAATTATCTTTATCAGCAGGCCTTTAAGGCTTTTCGATACGGGTACGGTAATGCCATTGGTGTAGTCTTTATAGTGATATGTGTTTTGACAACGGTTGTGCTGAACAAAGTGTTCAAAGACAAAGAGATCGCATAGGGAGGAGATGATCGCTTATGAAGACAAAAGGGGAAAAGATCGGAAAGATCATTTTATGGATTATACTGATAGCGGTGGCGGTCATACAGCTTTTTCCTTTGATCTGGCTGATCGATTTTTCTTTGGGAAGCAGTAATGAGATGTTTACCAACGGTTTGCTGATCGTACCAAAAAAGATCAGATGGGACAATTACGTTAAGGCCTTTGTGGATGGTAATTTCCTTCACTATTTGAGAAACAGTTTTCTTATCAATACAATGGCGGCCCTGGCTGTGATCTTCATTTCTGTAATGGCAGCCTATTCATGTCAGCGTATGCAGTGGAAGATGAGAGGATTTGTAAAAACGGTTTTGCTGCTGGGAATGATGATCCCCATCCATGCCACACTTTTACCGAATTACAAGATCTATCATGCCATAGGGATGACAGACAGGATCTGGGCACTTTTGATACCTTATGTGGCTTTTTCTCTTCCTCAGGG
>JAILNG010000231.1 GCA_024691875.1 Lachnospiraceae bacterium
TGTTGCGTTCTGTCTTTCCTCGTAGTCACGCATGATCTTAGCATATTGACTGTTACTTAGTGCCATATATTCCTCCCGATCTTACTTAACCCTCTCTTTTAATGGAAACTCCCAGTGATTTCTCAATCATCTGGCGCTCTATCTCAAGCATATCTTCAGCGGAGTACTCTCTCTGAGAGTATCTGTTAAGATAGTTTTCTGCCGATTTTGACATTCCCTTTGTTTTGCCTCTCTTTGCACTTCTTGTGGCGTTAAAGCTCTTATCCTTTTCAGCGAGAGCTTCGGGTGTCTTGATGTTTTCTTCATTCCATGAAGTCAGGATCTTGTCTGCATAGGTAAAGTTGGGCTTGTTGCATTGAAGAAGAGCCCTGTCGCAGGCTTCCTTGACCATGTCCGGTGAGAAGCCCATGCTTTCCCAGGAATGCATGATCTTCTGCTCTTTGTCTCCGAGAAGACGTCCCAGATTGAATGCTTTGTTTACCGCATTATAGTAAGCGTTGTAAAGCATTGACTTACGGTCGGCTTCATCAACGGTGGTAATGCCGTTGGCGTGCCAGTCCAAAGCGATGGACTGGATGTATCGTATGTCCTTTTTACCTTTTTCTATGCACATTTCATAGAGATGAAGAATGAGATCCGATGAAAAGTGCAGGTTTTCATAAAGATAAACCAGAAGATTCTGGTCATCACTTGAAAGCGGGCGCTGAAGGTACAACTCAACGGAATTCCTGAGCCAGGAAACATCAGGTGTGTTAAGAGCGGCATCGATGGCTTCTCTTGACAGAGTGGGGATCGACAATAATGAAGAGGCTTTGACGGGCTCTTCGGAAACGACCTCCTTTTCTGCTGCTTTTGAAGCTTCTGCGCGGATGTTGTTTAATGAAATTACATTTGCATTTGTATTTGCAATCCTTACGGGTGCTTTGACAGGCTCCGAATTAAGATCGAGGATCGTGATCCCTGTAATGTCGGAACCGCTGTGATCGAGTCTGATGACATTGTTCTTGGCCCAATACTCCAGACCACGGGTAATGTCTCTTTCGGTGCAATCAAAGAAATCTGCGGCGGAGGAAATGGAAAACTGCATTTCCGAGCCGGTAAGACAACGAAGAAGATAAAGATATATTTTTACATAGGAACCGTTAGCCGAAGCAAGAAAACGATCGATGAATGCATTCGGGATAACTGTTGCTGAATATTTACGTTCGGTGTTGATCATTATGTCACTCATTTTTGCTGCCCCTATTGTTCACATTTTTTCATTCCCACGGTGTCGGGAGTCTTTTATTTATATGCCCGAAGGACATTTTTTACTGACCCGACAGCAGCGATTATAGCACAGAAAAACGGTTCTTTAAATTGCATTTTTTCTGTTAGAGCCTTGTAGAATGGGATTGTGGATAATGTGGATAAAAAAACTCTTGACAAGGTCAAGCGCAAAGTTTTAGGGCGGAAAAAAACAAAAAGACCTCCCCGAAAACTCTTTCGGAGAGGTCGTGGATAACGTGGATAACTATGATTTAAGAAGCTCATCCCCAACATTTACAATGTCTCCTGCTCCCATAGTTATCAACAGATCGCCTGTTGATGAAAAATCGGATAAAAAATTTTCAATTTCGCCGAAGCTCGAAAAATAGTAAGCTTCCTTACCATTTTTTGCCAGAAGGTCTCTTACTGTTTTGGAAGAGATCGTTCCGTCATCGATCTCGCGGGCGGCGTAGATGTCCGCCATAACCACAACATCCGACATGGACAGGGCCTCAACAAATTCGGGAAGAAGAGCCTTTGTGCGGGAGTAGGTGTGGGGCTGGAAAACCGTAATGATCCTCTTGTGGGGATAGTTCTTTGCCGCCGTAAGTGTGGCAGTGATCTCGTCGGGATTGTGGGCGTAATCGTCGTAAAGCTCCGCTCCGTTAAATACACCTTTGTATTCAAAGCGGCGTTTTGTACCCGTAAAATCCTTTAATGACTTTATCATAGAAGAAAAAGGTACATCGTACTTTCTTGCAACAGCAATGGCAGCAAGTGAATTGGACACGTTGTGGCGTCCCACGAGGCCGAGAGAAACACGGCCCAGAAGCTGTCCGTTCTCGTAAAGATCGTAGTTTCCTCTGCCTTTTTCGTCGTAGGTGATGTCGGCTGCAACGTAGTCGAAGGAACATATGCCTGTTTGATCGTCTTCCTTAAGGCCGTAAGTCTTTACGGTGGCGTCAATGTCGGTGAAAAGCTTTTCGTGATCGGGGATCTCGCCGTTGACCACCAGGAGACCGCCCGCGGGAACGAGAGCTCCGAAGCGTCTGAAGGAGTTTCTGATGTCATCAAGATCCTTAAAAAAATCCAAGTGATCCTCCCTTATATTAAGAATGATCGCATCCGTAGGGAAGAAATCCAGGAAGGAATTGGTGTATTCGCAAGACTCGACTACGAAGTAAGGGCTGTTCCCCGTGCGGAAGTTTGAATTGATCCCGGGGATGATGCCGCCCACGGAAATCGTGGGATCGTAGCCGGCGTCCAGAAGTATCATGGAAAGAAGCCCGGTGGTGGTGGTCTTGCCGTCCGTTCCGGAAATGCCGATCGCGTGAGGGAAGTTCTTCATAAGCTCGCCCATGAGCTGGCCGCGGCTGAGCTCGGGAAGCTCTCTTCTTCTGACTTCCTTGAATTCCGGATTGTCGGGGTGAATGGAACCGGTGTAGATCACCACATCTATATCATCGGTAATGTTCTCCGCGCGCAGGCCGAGATTGACGCGGGCACCTTTTTTCTTGAGTTCTTCCACCAGCTCCGAATCGTTGTCGTCGGAACCCGAAACCGTAAATCCTTTTAAGAGCAGCAGCTTTGCGAGTCCGCTCATTGAAATCCCGCCAATGCCCAGAAAATGAACATGTACGGGCTTGTTAAAATCTATTTGGTACATAAATTGCCTCCGTTTTGCAACATTATAGTATTTTGGCCCCGCAATGGCAAGCATTTTGACACTTTGGCGACGGGGTTAAGGGTTAATTTTTGTCTTTGGTTTTTTGGGTAAGGAACGAAAAAGCCCCGGTTATTTATTAAAATCCCGAAAACTTACGAAAACTTTTATTGACATGTGAGCAAAAACAGAGTATTATTATTAGTGACAGCGAAAATTTACGAAAATTTTGCACGGAAATTAGGGTTTTAATAGGAGAAGAAGATGAAAAAAAGTAAAAGAGAATTGGAAAGAGGAGCAGGGCTGCTGATGCCTGTGAGTGCGCTGAATTCCCCTTACGGGATCGGCACTTTGGGAAAGGCTGCCTACGATTTTGCGGACCTTGCAAAGAAAACAGGTGCTAAGTACTGGCAGGTTTTGCCGGTGGGACCCACCAGTTACGGGGATTCGCCCTATCAGTCATTTTCAGCTTTTGCCGGAAATCCCTATTTTATCGACCTTGATCTTCTTAAGAAAGAGGGCCTTTTAAAGGACGGCGATCTTAAGGAAGTTTCGGCAGTAAAAAATGCATCGGACATTGACTACGAGACAATTTACAACACGCGCTTCAAGGTCCTTAAAGTCGCATACAAAAACAGCGACCATAAAGAAAAAGCTTCCTATAAGAAGTTTGTTTCGGAGAATTCCTATTGGCTTTCGGACTACGCGTTTTACATGGCTGTGAAAAGCGAAAACGGCGGAAAGTCATGGCAGGAATGGGACGACGGCATCAGAAAGAGAAAGCCCGCTGTTGTTAAAAAATTAAAGGAAAGTCTTGAAGACGAGATCGGTTTTTGGATGTTTCTTCAATATAAATTTGAAGAGCAGTGGAACAATCTGAAGAAATACGTAAATGACCTGGGCATAGAGATAATCGGCGACATACCGCTTTATGTTGCCCTTGATTCAACAGATGTCTGGGTTCATCCCGAGCTTTTCGAACTGGACGAGGATCTCAGGGAGATCAACATCGCGGGAGTTCCGCCCGACATGTTTTCTGCCACGGGCCAGCGTTGGGGTAATCCCATTTATCGCTGGGATGTGATGGAGAAGGACGGCTTTTCCTGGTGGGGAGAACGAATGAAATCCTGCGGAAAGCGCTATGATGTGGTCAGGATCGATCACTTCATCGGTATAGTTAATTACTGGTCCATCCCCGCAACCTGTCCGACAGCGGTTGAGGGCAAGTGGATCAAGGGACCCGGCAAAAAGCTTACAGACATGATCAATTCAGTGATCCCCGACACAAAGCTCATTGCGGAGGATCTGGGAGTACTCACAAAACCTGTCAAAGCGCTGATAAAGAAGAACAATTATCCCGGAATGAAAATCCTGGAATTTGCTTTGGACGCAGATCCTTCAAATCCCTACCTTCCACACAACTTTACGACCGATAATCTGATCGTTTACCTTGGAACACACGACAACGAAACTCTTGCCGGATCACTTCTTTCCTGCAAGGTTTCCGATATAAAGAAACTCATGAAGTATTACAATGCGGACAACGAAACGGAACTGCCGAAGATGATGATCCGCTCTGCATATGCCTCCGTGGCCCGTGTTGTGATCTTGCAGGTGCAGGACCTTCTGGGGCTTGATAACGAGGCGCGGACAAACTTCCCGTCAACCATCGGGCAGAATTGGCGATGGAGAGTTACGGGCAATCAGCTCAAAGGCATAGATACAAAGTACTACCTTGACCTGGCCAAGACCTATGGCAGGATCTGAAAAGAGAAAACATGAAGGATATTGTCATGAGGAATAACGGAGGAAAAATGGATAATTTCAAAACGAATGTTACGGAAGCTTTGAAACTTGATTACGGAAAGACAGTGAAGAATGCGACGGTGGATGAGATCTACGCAGCCGTAGCAAAGGCAACTGTGGACAAGCTGGGACACGATTTCCCGCAGAAGGCTTTGAGAGCCGATGGGAAAAAGGCAGCTTATCTTTCCGCAGAATTCCTGATCGGAAGGCTGACATACAATAATCTTTTAAATATGGGGCTGCTTGGGCAGTTCACCGAGCTCATGTATGAGAACGGCAGAGATCCGGGAGAACTGGAAGAGACAGAAGATCCCGCTCTCGGAAACGGAGGACTGGGACGCCTCGCAGCCTGCTTCCTGGATTCAGGCGCTGCATTGGGCTACAACCTTAACGGCTACGGAATTCGCTACAGGTACGGACTTTTTAAGCAGAGCCTCAAGGACGGTTTCCAGGCGGAAGAGCCGGATGACTGGATGAAGGACGGAGACCCCTGGTCAGTGAGATGTGAAGAGGATAAGGTGCTCGTGCACTTCAAGGACGGCGATGTTTGGGCGGTTCCGTATGATATGCCTGTGATCGGCTACGGCGGAAAGAAGATCAACACGCTGAGACTCTGGCAGGCAGAGCCGGTCAATGAATTTGATTTTGAAATGTTCAACAACCAGGAGTACGCAAAGGAAGCTGCTAACAGAAATGCGGCTTTCGGAATTTCCGCCGTGCTCTATCCCAACGACTCAATGAAAGCCGGAAAGCAGCTGAGACTGAAACAGCAGTATTTCTTTTCGGCAGCATCGATCCGCGATATGATCAGATCCTTCAAGAGAGTTTACGGAAACAACTTTAAGAGATTCCCGTCAGAGTATGCGATCCAGCTGAATGATACGCATCCGACGGTAGCGATCCCCGAATTCATCCGCATCATGGTTGAAGAAGAGGGACTGACCTTTAAGGCAGCGGCAAAGATTGCAAAGGAAACTTTTGCCTATACAAACCATACGGTTATGGCTGAGGCTCTTGAAAAGTGGGACATCGCTCTCTTTAAGTCCGTGATCCCTCACGTTTACAAGTACGTGCAGGCGTTGCAGAGAGCTATGGTTAAGGAACTTTCAAAAGAGGATCTTGCTCCCTATACTATTGAGAATTACAATCTTGTGGACGGAAAACTCATTCATATGGCGAGAATGGCGATCTACGCTACTCACTCTACCAACGGAGTTGCGGCGATTCACACAGAGATCTTAAAAAATGACGCTTTGAAGGAGTGGTACAAACTCTATCCCGAGCGTTTCAACAATAAGACAAACGGAATCACTCAGCGCCGCTGGCTGGCTCTTTGCAATCGCGAGCTCACAGGCTTCATTAACGACGCCATCGGACAGACCTGGGTTACAAATCTTCAGGAACTTAAAAAACTGGAACCTCTGGCAAACAATGCGGAGGAGATCAAGAAGTTCAACGAGATCAAGCGTGTAAAGAAGGTGCAGCTGGCCGGTTACATTGAGCAGAAGGAAGGCATACGGATAAATCCAGAATTCATCTTCGATGTGCAGATGAAGAGACTTCACGAGTACAAGAGACAGCTCCTGAATGCTTTCTCCATCCTTGACATCTACTATGGACTTAAAGAGGGACGGATCAAGGATTTCACGCCCATGTGCTTTATCTTCGGAGCAAAGGCGGCTCCCGGCTACTTCCGTGCGAAGGGCATAATCAAGTACATCAACGAGATCGGTAAGCTGATAAATTCCGATCCCGACATGAAGGACAAGCTTCAGGTAGTTTTCGTTCAGAACTACAATGTTTCCTATGCGGAAAAGCTCTGCACGGCAGCGGATCTTTCGGAGCAGATCTCAACCGCGGGAACGGAAGCTTCCGGAACCGGTAACATGAAACTCATGCTGAACGGAGCGGTGACACTCGGAACCTACGACGGAGCCAACGTTGAGATCGTTGCGGAAGCGGGCGAAGAGAACAACTACATCTTCGGAAAGAGAGTGGAGGAGATCGAGGACCTTAAAGCAAAGGGCTACGATTCCAAGAAGCTCTACAAGGCAAATCCCCGTCTTAAGAGAGTGGTGGACACCCTTGTGGACGGAACTTTCTCGGACAACGGAACGGGAATGTTTAAGGAGCTTTACACATCTCTTCTGGAGGGAGCTTCCTGGCACAAGCCGGATCACTACTTCATCTTTGCGGATTTTGATTCCTATGTTGAAACCAAGCTCCGCGCAAATCGTGACTACAA
>JAILNG010000031.1 GCA_024691875.1 Lachnospiraceae bacterium
TAGCGGAAATTTCAAACCTTTTAGGGCTTTTTACTTGCTTAAGGGGAAAAAAGTATGCCACAGCCAAGGGATTTGTAGCACTGTGGCATAAAAATGAATTTCCGGGAGAAAACACACTATTCCGACGTTCACGCTCTGCATGTTCGCCGACAGCTCGGTCGTCGGACATGCGAAGCATGTTAGATGACATCTTCCGGCAAAAATCAAAACAACGCAGAGGAGCCCCGCTTAACGACGGAATCGTGTGTTTTCGCACGTTTCTGTCGTGAGCGTTTCTTATGGTGATCACCGATGTCACCGCAAACGCAGACTGAGGGCTGAAAAGCTGAGCCGAAGGTGTTTTATTTGATACATTCGCGCTGTTCTCACAAAAAAAGCCGATACAACGTGTGTACCGGCTTATTATTATGCGAACATCGCGAAAGCTCTTGTGAATTCAGGCATTGGCATAGGGCGGGAGAAGAAATTGCCCTGCAGGTAGTCGCAGCCGAGATTGATCATGGCTTCTGCCATTTCTTTTGTTTCGATCCCTTCTGCTGTTACGGAGAAGCCCATGCTCTTAAAGCTTGTGATCATGCTGGGCAAAAGGAGGTTTGGCTCCTTGCAGTAGGACCAGACGAGCCCCATATCGATCTTTATGTTGATAAAAGGACATTTCTGCAGGCGGGTGAGGTTGGAGTAGCCTGTTCCATAGTCGTCAAGGACGAACTGGAAGCCTTTTTTCTGCATGGAATCCATTTGCTTCATGAGAAGAGATTGGCTGACCATGGCTTCTTCGGTGATCTCCAGGTGGATGATGTTAAAGTCAAGGCCGTTTCGTTTGATGATCTCATCGTAGCTGTTGGCGATGTCTGTGACAAAGAACTGCATGGGAGATAGGTTCACGTTGATCCATGAGAGTCCGATGGAATCCAGCGAGTTCTCCTTGATGAATTTGCAGGTCTTGTCCAGGATCTGCTCTCCGAGAGTGTTGATGCATCCGTTCTTTTCTGCGATGGGGATGAAATCGCCCGGAGAAATGAACTTGCCCTCCCTGTCTCTGATGCGTGCCAGTGCTTCCGCTCCGATCACACGCAGGTTTCTGGTTTCAACTATGGGTTGGAGAAAGACTTCCACCAGATTTTCTTCGACGGTGATCTCCAGCACTTTTTTAACGTAAATTTCTTTGACGTATTCTCTAATGTCATTTTCGCAAACAACCGCACAGATACCGTCCTCTGCTTTCGCGGCCCTGTTAAGAGCGGTGATGACGGAACTGATGGTGAGATCCACGGATTTGATTTCGGTTTCCGGGGTGAGCTTTGCAAAAGCAATAGTCAGATAAAGCTCTGTTTCCTTGGCGATCCAAGGCTTGGTGAAGCGTTCTATCAGCTCGTCACAAAGCGTATTTGCATCGGTGTCTGCCGAGGCAACGGAAATGAACCTGCCTTCTTTAAAGTAGAAGAATGTGATCTCGGGATAGGTGGATTTAAGGTATTGGCCGATCAAGCGTATGCCACTGTCCATGTTGTTGACGCCGTAGATCTCGCGAACATCCTGGTAGTTCTTGATCACAAAGGAAAAGATAAGGAACTGCTTTTTGTAACGCATTTCCTGGATGTAGTCGCTTAGGGCAGAGCTGTTGAAAAGTCCGGTTCTTTTTTCTATGTAAAAGTCCGGGTTTTCAAATGCAATGTAGATCAGCATGAGAGCCATCAGACAGAAGGAGTCGATGATCAGGGAACGCTGATTGAACAATACGTAAATTCCGCCCGCAAAGATCAGAATATTGAAAGCGATGGCGCTCAAAAATTCGCGTTTTCCGTTTAGGTTGGACTTGTGTATAACGATTGCCAGCAGTGAAACCGCGATGTAGAAAAAGATGCAGGCAAACAGGATGTACATGAATCTTCCCTTGACAAAGCCTTTGCCCGTGATGGAGAAGCAGGCGCCGGTAAAGGGAGAAGACAGAACCATAACATAGGAAATGATAATAGGGATCCGAAGGACCCACGCACTCTGTTTGGAATTGTAGTGGTTCAGGTTCACCAGGGAAGCGGAGTAGGCGAAAAACAGATAGGAACGCAACAAGAGCAAAAGGAAGAATGCTGTATTCAAGGCATATGTTAACGGGACTCCGTATTTAGGAAATGAATAATGTGCATCGGATGAAAGAATGTTTAGGGCTGATGTGGCCAGATCACAGATCAGTATCCGAATGTAAATCCGATTTGTTAATATTGGGATCCGTGGGACGGAGAAGAAACAGGCCAGAAACATTATCAATATGATAAAGCTGGGTATGGCAGCACTTATACTTGTCATTTTTACCTCCCTTTTTGAAAAGAACCGAGGGCTATAGTATTTCTATTCTATCTTAAACTGTCCAACAAAAGTCTGATTTTTTGAAAAATATTTAGTAAATTTAAATTTTTCAAGAGCATAGGCATAAAGATTTTAGATTTGTGACCTTGACAGACAAAATCGATTGTGTTAAACTGATTTCGCAAAACTGAAAAACAGAAATTCAGGAGGCGATTTAAATGGCTGATAATAATGAACATAAATATGACTGCTTGCTGCTGGATAACCAGCTCTGCTTTCCGCTTTACGTCTGCTCGAAGGAGATCGTGAATTTATATGCACCGGTGCTTTCGAAACTGGATCTGACGTACACACAATACATTACAATGATGGTAATGTGGGAAGAAAAAAAGGTGATCACGAAGCACCTGAGAGAGAGACTTTTTCTTGACAGCGGCACCTTGACTCCGGTTCTCAACAGGCTGGAAGAAAAGGGCTACATTACAAAGGAGCGCTCTACAGAGGATGCCAGAGACCTGGTGGTCAGCATTACTTCGGAGGGCGAGAAGCTTAGGGATGATGCGGTTAAAGTACCCGAACAGGTGGGAAGCTGTCTGGCAGGGATCAAGGATCCGGAGAGACTTAAGAGACTGGGACTCTTGCTCCACGAGATGATGGACATTTTTAACGAAAACCGCAAACAAAAGAAGTGAGCCTGAAAACGGCTTTTGAAGATGAAAGGAGAATTTTATGGCTTTCTATGATTACACTGTAAAGAAACAGGACGGAACAGACTTTTCCATGGCTGAGACCAAGGGTAAAGTTGTAATGATCGTAAACACCGCTACAAAGTGCGGTTTCACACCTCAGTACAAGGAACTGGAATCTATGTATGAGAAGTACCATGACAAGGGACTTGAGATCATCGACATTCCCTGCAACCAATTCGCAAACCAGGCACCTCAGAGCGATGAAGAGATCACTTCTTTCTGCTCCCTCAAGTACAATACGGCTTTCCCTCAGATGAAGAAATCCAAGGTTAACGGCGAAGAGGAGCTTCCTCTTTACACTTTCCTGAAGAAGGAAGCGCAGGACAGAGGTCTGGGAACAGGTAAGGCTAAAGGAATTCTTAAGATTGTATCAAAAGCCTTTACAAAAAACGAAAATGATATAAAATGGAACTTCACCAAGTTCGTTGTGGACAGAGAGGGTAATGTTGTTGCCCGCTTTGAGCCGACGGAGAAGATGGAGAACGTTGACAAATTTGTTGAATCATTGTTGTGATTCATTGCAAAACGCATGGGGCATTGCTTCATGCGTTTTGTGTGTATGATCGAAAGGAGTTTACAGTGGGTTACAGATCAAGACTTTACAGAGCGGATGAAAGCCGCTACGAAAAAATGAAGTACAATCGCTGCGGAAAAAGCGGTTTGATGCTTCCTGCGGTGTCATTGGGCCTTTGGCACAATTTCGGCTCAAACGGAAATTACGAGAACATGCTGGACATGTGTTGCACGGCTTTTGATAACGGCATCACTCACTTCGACCTCGCAAACAATTACGGCCCCATTCCGGGAGCAGCGGAAGAAAATTTCGGCAAAATGATGAAGGGTGAGCTCGCTCCCTATCGTGATGAGATGGTTATCTCCACGAAGGCAGGCTATGGCATGTGGGACGGCCCTTACGGAGACGGAGGAAGCAGAAAGTACCTGATCTCGAGCCTTGACCAGAGCCTTAAGCGCCTTGGGCTTGACTATGTGGATATTTTCTATCATCACCGCCCCGATCCCGAGACACCTCTTGAGGAGACCGCGGGTGCGCTGGATTCCATCGTAAGGAGCGGTAAAGCCCTTTACGTCGGAATTTCCAATTATAATAAAGAACAGACTATCGAAATAGCGTCACTTTTCAAGAAAATGGGTACGCCATTCATCATCAACCAGAGAAGATACAATATGTTTGACCGCACGATGGAGAAGGACGGCCTTAAGGATTACGCGGCTAAGAACGGTGTCGGTATCATCACCTTCTGCCCTCTTGCTCAGGGACTTCTCACAAACAGGTATCTGAACGGTATCCCGGAGGATTCCAGGATCAGGACAGACGGAAGATTTCTTAAGGAGAATGCGGTAAGCGATGACGTTTTAAACAAGGTCCGCGCGCTGAACGAAATGGCCGAGAAGCGTGGCCAGACGCTCGCAGAGATGGCTCTTGCCTGGATCTTAAGGGACGGCGACATCACCAGCGTTCTGATCGGTGCATCGAAGCCTTCTCAGATCCTTGACAACATCGGAATGCTCAAGAACATGGAATTCTCCGATGAGGAGAGAAAGAAGATCGACGAGATCACAATGCAGTAAAATCAAAAGGCTTTTGACACCCTGATGTTGAAAGCCTTTCTTTTGTATTTTTCATCACATTGCCTCAAATTTGACACGGAAAGATAACAAATGTATAATACAATGCCTGACAACAACCGTCCCGCAGGCATATGCTTTCGTGACAAATCTTTAATTCGGAGATATTTTTAAAATGAAACCATCTTTCAGAAATGCAAAAAAGAAGAGAAAAAGAGGAGCGGTTTACTACATTTCACTCCTTTTCTTTATAGGATCGGTCAGTGCTTTCGTTATCTACGGAGCTTTTTATGTGAAGGACATGCACAATAACGAAAGACTGGCATTGGAGATGAGAGAAGCCAGAAAAAATCTGAATCGAGAGAATGTTCTGCCTGACACTCAATTGGTCGTAGACACTCCGACGCCTGTCCCCACGGATACTCCGACTCCGACCGCCACTCCGGTCCCCACAAGAGATCCGGAGGACGATGCTCCGTTACCCAACGGAGATCCGACACCAACGCCGTCTGCATCTCCGACGCCTACTTTGTCGCCGACGCCGACTCCGACTCCCGTACCGCCTAAGGTCCTGGATTATGCAAAGAATTACCTTAGCCAAAATCCCGAATTTGTGGGCTACTTAGACCTTATAGACACCAATCCCGCAATAGCGTATCCGGTGGTAATGGAAAGAGACTATGATAAGGAATTTTATTTAAACCATGACTTTAAAGGAGCAGAAAACAGAAACGGTACGTTGTTTACGGTAAACAACTGTAAGGTTGGAGTCGGACTACGTGCCAACAATTATCTGGGCGGTGAAGCACCTACAACAAACATCCTGATCTTCGGTCATGACATGTATTCGAACCAGATGTTCGGAAATCTGAGCCTTTACCTGGATCAGAAGTACTACGAAAAGCACAAGTACATTTACTTTGATACGGCGTACGAGTACAGGACCTACGAGATCGTTGCCATTTTCCGATCACATGAGTATGAGGATCCCAACGATGACAATTTCAAGTACTATTTCTTCTATAATGCAGACACTCAGGCAGAGTTTGATTATTGGTACAATAATATAAAAGCTGCCAGTGAAGTGGACTGCAGAGGAACGGGAAGATTCGGTGACCAGTTTATCACCCTTTCCACCTGCTCTACCACGGACGAGACCGGAAAACACAACGAGAACGGCCGTCTGGCTGTAGTAGCTGTAAGAATCGATTAAAGATCGGATCCACGGGATAAAACCCGTGGATTTTTTTTGTTTTTTTATTGAAATCCGTTGACAAATTTTTTCTGCATGTATACAATTATACAAAAATTTTTCAGGGTACGACCGTTTCGTAAGAAAGGATGGCTTTTTATGGCAATCAGAGTTGGAATTTTAGGCTACGGAAACATCGGAAGAGGCATTGAGTGGGCTGTGAGCGCTGCACCCGACATGGAGTTGGCAGCTGTGTTCACAAGAAGAGATCCCGCAAGTGTTAAGATCAAGTCAAATGCTGCTGTTGTCAGCGTTAATGACATAGAAAAGTACAAGGACAAGATCGATGTTCTGGTTCTTTGCGGAGGCTCCGCTACAGATCTTCCCGAGCAGACACCTAAGTATGCATCAATGTTCAATGTTGTTGATACATTTGACACACACGCAAGAGTTCCCGAGCACTTCGGCAATGTAGATGCCGCAGCGAAGAAGGCAGGAAAGATCGGCATCATTTCCGTTGGCTGGGATCCCGGAATGTTCTCACTCAACAGACTCTATGCAAACTGCATTCTTACAGACGGTAAGGACTACACTTTCTGGGGAAGAGGCGTCAGCCAGGGACACTCCGATGCTATCAGAAGGATCGAGGGCGTACAGGATGCAAGACAGTACACATGTCCTGTTCCCGAAGCTCTGGCAGCAGCAAGAAGCGGAGAAAATCCCGACCTTACGACCAGACAGAAGCACACAAGAGAGTGCTATGTTGTTCTTAAGGAAGGCGCAGATGCCGCAAAGGTTGAGAAGGAGATCAAGACCATGCCCAACTATTTTGCGGATTATGATACAACGGTAACATTCATTTCTCAGGAAGAGCTGGATCGCGATCACAAGGGCATCCCTCACGGCGGTTTCGTTATCAGAACCGGAAAGACCGGATGGAACGGTGAGAACAAGCACACTATCGAGTACAGCCTTAAGCTGGACTCAAATCCCGAGTTCACATCCTGCGTTGTTGCTGCTTACGTAAGGGCAGCTTTCCGCATGAGCAAGGAAGGAATGACAGGATGCAAGACAGTGTTTGATGTTGCTCCCGCTTACCTCTCCGAAAAGAGCGGCGAAGAGCTCAGGAAGAGCATGCTGTAAACCCGGGTTAATAAAGTCTTTATTGCTAAAGAAACTTAAAGGGTGTAAAATCAGACTGTGCAGAAATTGCACAGTCTTTTTTATTATCGGCATGAACAGCAGCCGAAAAGGAGAAAAAATGAAAAAAGGTCGGCTCAGCCGCGATTCCATTATGGAAAATGTTGTTTTTAAGTACTTTATGGTGATCCTCGGTGGTTTCATCTATTCTGTCGGGGTAAACATTTTTGTAAGGCCGCTTGGGCTTTACAACGGAGGAGTCGTAGGTTTGGCTCAGCTGGTTGCATATTTTGTGGAGAGAAGCATCGGAAGGCCAACGAATATATATGCCTTTGTGTATGTGATTTTGAATGTGCCTTTGCTGATCCTTGCATACAGAGGGATCAACAGGAGATTCTTCATCAGAACCCTTCTCGGTGTCGGAAGCGTGGCCTTTTTCGGCCTGTTCATCAAGAACCCGGCAGAACCTTTGATCGATAACATCTTAACGGCTTCGTTGGTGGGCGGTATGATAACCGGTACAGGAACCGGTCTGATCCTTTTGGCAGGCGGAAGCAGTGGCGGAATGGACATCATCGGAGTTTTTCTGTCCAAAAAACGTCCCAATGCTTCGGTCGGTAAGGTGGCAATTTTATTTAACATGTTATTGTTTATCGCTGTCCTCTTTGTAAACGATCTGGAGGCGGTTGTTTATTCGGTCATAGTGATGGTTGCTTCCTCGCTGACCCTTGACAGGATACATTATCAGAACATCTCGGCGCGTTGCATGATCTTTACCAAAATGGACGGCCTGGATAAACTCATATTGGAAAAAACCTATCGCGGCGTTACCGAGTGGGAAGGCAAAGGAGCCTACACTGGACAGGGCGAACACATTCTTGTATCCTGCATTAACAAGTATGAAGAAAGAGAATTTTTGGAAGTGGTAAAGTCGATCGATCCTCACGCATTTGTGATCATCGATGAAAATATAAAGGTAAAGGGTAACTTCCTTAAAAAGTTATAATAAATCTTATTACGGAGGCTTGCTTATGCTCATTACGTTTTACGGAGCGGTGAATTCTGTTACCGGCTCCTGTCACATGATAACGACCGGAACTCACAAGATCCTGCTTGATTGCGGAATGTATCAGGGTGGAAAAACTCTCGAGGCGGAAAACAAGGCCGAGTTTGAATTTGTACCTTCAGACGTTGAATGCGTCGTTTTAAGCCATGCGCATGTGGATCACTGCGGAAGACTGCCGTTGTTGGTAAAGAGAGGATTTAAAGGCCCCATCTACTGTACAGATGCTACCGCGGATCTTTTGCAGATCATGCTTCCGGACTGTGCTTACATTCAGGAAAAAGAAACGGAATGGGCAAACAGAAAGGCACTCAGAAAAGGTGAAGAGCCGGATCTGGAACCCCTGTACGATCAGAACGATGTAAATGAGACTTTGAAGCTGGTAAAGCCTGTGCTTTATAATCAGCAGATAGATATAAACGAAAGCATAAAGATCGTGTTTAACGATGCAGGACACATCCTGGGCTCAGCGATCACTGAGCTGTTTGTGGACGAAGGAGAAAAGACCATAAAGGTTGTTTTCACCGGAGACATCGGATGCAAGGACAGACCGATCTTAAGAGATCCGGTAAAGATCAAAAAAGCGGATTATGTGATCATGGAGTCCACCTACGGTGACAGACTTCATGAAAGCAATGAAAAGAGCCTGACTGAGCTTCTTGAGATCATAGAGAAGACCATAAAGAGGGGCGGAGATGTGATCATCCCTTCGTTTGCTGTCGGACGTACTCAGGAACTTATCTACGAGCTTAACGAATTCTACGAGAACAACGCACATTATCATGATTTCCTTAAGGATGTTCATGTTTATATCGACAGCCCCATGGCGATCAGCACCACCATGGTGTTCAGAAGGAATGCGCAGAACTTTGACGAGACTACAAAGAAGAAGATCCTTGAGGGTGACAATCCTTTGGATTTTCCGAATCTTCACTTCACAAAGACCAGTGCGGAGTCTATGCTTTTGAACACGGATCCGTCACCGAAGATCATCATAGCTGCCAGCGGAATGTGCGATGCAGGACGTATCTGCCATCATTTAAAGCACAACCTTTGGGAAAAGAAAAACAGTATCGTGATCGTTGGATACCAGGCTGCGGGCACTCTCGGAAGAATGCTTGTGGACGGTGAGAGTGAGGTCTCGGTTTTGGGCGAAAAGGTGGCTGTAAAAGCAGAGATCTACAACCTGGAAGGTTTTTCCGGACATGCTGATATGGAAGGACTTTTGGATTGGGTATCGGGTCTTAAAACTTCACCTACCAACATCTTCCTTGTGCATGGCGAAGATGATGCGAAAGACAATCTGGCGGGGCTGATAAAAAATAAATTTGGATTTAATGTTACGCCAATCCATGGAATTACCTCGGTTGACACCGATGAAGACGGCAGCGGAATGACCATGGAAGAAGTGGAAGAGGACCTGGTAGATTACGAAAAAGTCTGTGCGGTAAGAGACAAGATCCTTGGCATACACGAATCCATAGAAGACCTCCTTTACAGTGCAAACCTGGCAGTGGGAGAAAAGATCACTTCACAGAGACTTGCGGACATCGCAAACATTGTTGCTGAGCTTGAAAAAGGTACGATCAATCTGGGAATGGCCGTAACGGAACAGGGAAGAAACAACGTGAACCAAAGCGGCTTTTCGGATGAAGAGATCGAAAGGATGGCTGCTGAAGCAGCTGCCGCTTCCGAAAACAACGACGAAGATTTTAATAAGTAAATAAAAAACCGGGCGGCAAAAGGCCCGGTTTTTAACGCAATAAGAGAAATACAAAACACGAAGCGCTCTGCGTTATGAGCAAGGAGCGAAGCGGATTGCGAATATCATTGACCATACCGCATTAAATTACGATTTAACAAATGAGGAAAAGCACATGATTACTGAAAGAACCAAGAACATTTTAAAGATACTTGATGATCAATACGGAACGGAAATGTATTGCTTTTTGGAATACAAAAATGCCTTTGAGCTTTTGATAGCGACCATACTTTCAGCACAGTGCACAGACAAAAGGGTGAACCTTGTTACAAGGCATCTTTTTAAAAACTATCCCGATGCCTTCGCTCTTGCAAAGGCTGATCTAAAAGCCGTGGAGGAAGAGATACACGAGGTGGGCTTTTTTCACAACAAAGCAGCCAATATAATTAACTGTTCAAAGGTGCTTGCTGAAAAATACAACGGAGAGGTGCCGGCGACGATCGAAGAATTGACGGCTCTTCCCGGAGTGGGGAGAAAGACGGCCAATGTTATTTTGGGGAATGTTTATCACATTCCGAGTATTGTTGTGGACACACACGTAAAAAGAATAACAAAGAGACTCGGTCTTACTGAAAACACTGAGCCGGAGAAGATCGAGCATGATCTTGAAAAAGCTTTGCCCAAGGACCACTGGATCCTTTGGAATCTGCACATCATAACTTTTGGACGTGAGATCTGCAGCGCTCAAAGACCGAAGTGCGATCAATGCTTTTTGAGAGACTATTGCTTGGAGAAGGAGTGAACCTCGGGAGCCACTTTTCGCGCAAAATCCAGGATCAGGTCCGCTTTTTCGTTAAAGCCTTCCTTTCGGAGGGCCACCATGTACTTTTGCATGAGCTGGACAAGTTTAATGTAATTGGAATCCCATTCCGCAAGCGTCTGGAAATTCGCGGCACCGTACTCCAGTTTAAGGTCGGTGTTGGTCTTTCCGGAGAAGTTTGCGATCTTTTTTTCACTGAGTTCCGCAATTCTTTTTTCAATATCTTGAATTTCTTCCGAAACAGAGCCCGTTGGACTTGATAAAAAGTCGGGTATTGTGATAAAATCAATATTTGAAATGTCTTTTTTTCTGGTAGTGTTTGCTTTTAACTCCCTGGCCCAGAAAGCATCGAGCTGTTCTTTGCGGTTTCGGCCGTATTTGGATGAGGAGTAATTTACCAAAAAGACAAGTATCAGCGTAATTGCCAAAAAAACAGGTATCATTTGAGTACCTCGTGAATGAAAGGGTTTGTAATGAAAAGAAAAAATAAAAGACTTTTTGCGGGAATCATAGTTGCAATTTTGGTTGTATCAATGCTTGTTCCCATGCTTTTATCAATTTAAAGTTTAGTTTTTCCCGGAGAGTTTGTCAAGAGTGAACAAAGGTAAAATGCCCGAGAATGCCTTAAAGAGAAGCGTTCTTAAGGGACTGTCGGAATACAATAAAAGATCCGAAGCAGGGATCGGCGCAGACGCCGGTTTTTGCGATAACAACGGAAAAAGCTTCATGATGAGCACCGCTGCTCTTTTGGGAGAGGATGCGGGTAACGGAGAGCTGTGCGTTACAAGAGCCGTCAATTCTTTGGCTGCGGCCGGAGGGAAAGCTCTGGCGGCATCGCTTTCTCTGGTTGTTCCCAAGGACAACGGGGAAAGCTTTGCAAAAGCGATCATCGGTGAAGTCGCCCGTGCATGCAAAAAATGCGGCATCGAGCTGATATCGGGCAATACGCTTATCGGTGACAGCGCGTTTGCTTCTGTTGCGGTCACGGGTGAAAGGTTTTATGAACTGAGGTCTCCCGAAAAGGACTGCAGCAGGATACTGATCATGACGGGATACGCCGGAAATGCGGGAGCCGCGATGCTGGCCAAAAAGAAATTTGATGCGCTCGCCGAAAGGCTGACGGGCGAATTTATCAATAAAGCTGTGGCGGGATTCGATGAGACCGCTTGTTTTGAAAAGGCTTTCGAGCTTGCAAAGGCTTGCGAGGGAGTGATCTCAATGCATGACATTTCCGAAGGAGGAGTTTTCGGAGCACTGTGGGAACTGCTTGAAAGAGAGAAAGCAGGTTGCAGCGTAGATCTTCGCAGCATTCCCATTCGTCAGACGGCGATAGAGGTCTGCGAGATACTTGATGTTTCTCCCTACACTTTGAGAGGTGACGGAGGACTGCTTGCAATTGTGAAAGACACTCCGGAAAACAGAAAGCTCGGAACAGTCATCGGCAGGATAGAAAACACAGCGGACAGGGTGATACTTAACGGAGAGGAAAAGCGCTTCCTCGAACCCAACCGCTATGACGGATATTATGAAATTTAGGATCGGAGAAAAACCATGAGAGATAAAATTTTAAGAGCCATTGAAAAGAATTCAAAGATCACCGCAAAGGACCTGAGCCTAATGCTGGGCATTACGGAAGAAGCCGTGAAAGCGGAGATCAAGGCCATGGAAGAGGAAAACATTATCTGCGGCTATCCCACATTGATCAACTGGGATCTGACCGAAGAGGAAAAGGTAACGGCGATCATCGAGGTCAAGGTTACACCCCAGAGAGGACGCGGATTTGACAAGATCGCAGAACGCATTTACCGCTTCGATGAAGTGGCCGCGGTTTATCTTGTTTCCGGAACCTACGACCTTGCCATCATCATTGAAGGAAAGTCCATGAGAGAGATCGCAGCTTTCGTTTCGGACAAACTTGCTCCTCTGGAAGCCATTTTAAGTACTTCCACAAATTTCGTTCTCAAGAAGTACAAGCAGAACGGAATGCCTTTGGTGGGCGAGGTTCATGATGACGAGCGTATGCTCATTACACCGTAAAAAGGGGAAAAAAGATGCGAGAAGCTTTAAATAAAAAAGTTACCGAGATCAAGCCCTCCGGTATCAGAAAGTTTTTTGATATCGTCAGCGAGATCCCTGACGCGATTTCATTGGGCGTGGGCGAGCCTGATTTCGAAACGCCCTGGCACATAAGAGAAGAAGGAATCTACGCACTCGAAAGAGGAAAGACCTTCTACACATCCAATGCGGGTCTTTTGGAACTCAGGCAGGAGATCACGGCCTATCTTTCAAGAAGATACAATCTGAATTACGACTACAAAAAGGAGACACTGGTAACCATCGGCGGCAGTGAGGCCATCGATGCGGCACTTCGGGCTATGCTTGATGCCGGAGACGAAGTTTTGGTCCCCGAACCCAGCTACGTTTCCTATGTTCCGTGCATAAAGCTTGCGGACGGGATTCCGGTTTCCATAAACTTAAAAGAAGAGAACAGGTTTAAGCTTACAAAACAGGAACTTTTGGATGCTGTTACACCAAAGACGAAGATCCTGATCATGCCTTTCCCCAACAATCCTACAGGTGGGATCATGACACGTGAGGATCTGGAGGACATTGCGAAAGTGGTTTGTGAAAAGGACCTTTTTGTAATCTCGGATGAGATCTATTCCGAACTCACATATGGCAGAAATCACGTTTCCATTGCAGAATTGCCCGGAATGAGAGAAAGAACGATCGTGATCAACGGTTTCTCCAAATCCTATGCTATGACAGGATGGAGACTGGGTTACGCTTGCGGACCGGAAAAGATCATCAAACAGATGACAAAGATCCATCAGTTTGCGATCATGTGCGCTCCCACCACCAGCCAGTGTGCGGCAATAGAAGCACTCAGGAACGGAGATGCGGATGTTGAGAGAATGAGAGAGGCCTATGATGAAAGAAGGCGCTACCTCGTTACAAGACTGAATGAAATGGGACTTCATACGTTTGAACCTGAAGGAGCATTCTATGTTTTCCCTTGCGTAAAGCAGTTTGGACTCACTTCCGATGAATTTGCCACAAAGCTTCTTATGGAGCAGAAAGTGGCTGTTGTTCCCGGAACAGCCTTCGGAGATTGCGGAGAGGGATTTTTAAGAATTTCCTATGCCTACTCCTTAGAGAACCTTAAAAGGGCTCTGGACAGAATAGAGATTTTTGTAGAAGGACTTAAGAAGGCGGGAAAATGATCTTTTCGCCTCGGTGATGAAATGAATATAGTTTTACTCGAACCCGAAATACCGGCAAACACCGGAAACATCGGGCGTACATGTGTTGCCACAGGGACAGCTCTGCATTTGATCCGCCCCTTAGGCTTCGATATTTCCGATAAGGCTGTAAGACGGGCGGGAATGGACTACTGGAAGGATCTGGACCTCCACGTCTACGACAGCTGGGAAGATTTTAACAAAAAAAACAATAACCCCAAGGTTTACATGGCGACTACCAAAGGTCAGCACCTCTACACCGACACAAAGTACGAAGAAGATGCTTTTATAATGTTTGGTAAGGAAAGCGCGGGAATTCCCGAGGAGATACTCATGTCTTCTCCCGACACCTGTGTAAGGATCCCCATGATCGGAGAGATACGCTCATTAAATCTTTCAAACTCCGTTGCGATACTGCTTTACGAAGCCTTGAGACAAAACGGCTTTGGAGGGATGAACACCTGCGGAGAACTTCACAGACACAAATGGAGCGATCTGGGGCTTTGATTGTCGTCGTTTCATATGACAGGCAAAGAAAAATGAACGAAAGAACTATTAAAATACTTGAATACAATAAAATAACAGACATGCTGGCAGGGCTTTGCGGCTCGGAAGGCGGAAGAAAGAAAGCAAAAGAGCTTCTGCCGATCACGGATCTCGAAAAGATCAGAGAAGCCCAGTCGGAAACCAGAGATGCCCTGAACAGGATCTACAAAAAGGGCAGCCTGAGTTTTAACGGTGTGCCGGACATCAGAGGAGACATTAAGCTTCTGGAAGTGCATTCTTCACTTCTTGCATCGGAACTGCTTAAGATCAGTTCGGTGCTGACCGCTACCTTAAGAGTGAAAAGCTACGGATACAGTGGCAGCGAGGATGATATACAGGACTCGCTTTCGGAGAGATTTTCTCTGCTTGAGCCGATCTCCGCTTTAAACAATGAGATAAAAAGATGCATCATCTCCGAAGAAGAGATAGCGGATGATGCAAGTCCCGAGCTTCAAAGGATCAGGCGCCAGATGGCGGTGATCAACGACAAGATCCGCGAGCAACTGAACAAGATAGTCAATAGCGCGGACAACAAGGACAAACTGCAGGACAACATCGTGACCATGAGGAACGGTCGTTACTGTCTGCCGGTAAAGTCTGAGTACAAACAGCAATTTGACGGCTTTGTACATGATCAGTCGTCAAAGGGCTCTACCACATTCATTGAGCCTGCTGTGGTTGTAAAATTAAACAACGATCTTACGGAGCTTTACGCCAAAGAGGAAAAGGAGATCGAAAAGATCCTGGCGGAACTGTCTGCTTTTGCGGGACAGTACACCGACAGCCTCAAATACAACATAGACACACTTACGGAACTGGACTTTATCTTTGCGAAAGGAACTCTTGCAAAACAGATGAAGGCCTCAGAACCTGAATTCAATGCCAACGGATACATTTCAGTCAGAAAAGGACGTCATCCGCTGATCGATCCCAAAAAGGTGGTTCCGATCGACGTTTACGTGGGCGGTGCCTTCACAATGCTGATCGTTACCGGACCCAATACGGGCGGAAAAACCGTAACCCTCAAGACAGTCGGGCTTTTCACACTCATGGGACAGGCAGGACTTCACATTCCTGCGCAGGATGGAAGCAAACTGGGAGTTTTTAACGATGTATTTGCCGACATCGGTGATGAGCAGTCAATAGAGCAGTCGCTGTCCACATTTTCATCTCATATGACCAACATCGTAAGGATCCTTAAGGCAGCGGACAAGCATTCCCTTTGCCTTTTCGATGAACTGGGGGCGGGAACGGATCCCACAGAGGGAGCTGCCCTCGCTCAGGCTGTTCTTACAACCTTACACAACAAAAACATCCGTACGGTGGCTACAACACACTACGCGGAACTGAAAATATATGCCCTCACCACACCCGGTGTTTCCAACGCCTGCTGTGAGTTTGACGTGGCTACGCTTCGCCCTACTTACAGGCTTCTGATCGGAATCCCGGGAAAGTCCAATGCTTTTGAGATTTCAAGAAAGCTGGGGCTGTCGGATGAGATCATTGAAATGGCCGGAAGCTTCATCGGCACAAAGGATAAAAGCTTTGAGGATGTCATCAGTGATCTTGATACCCGCCGCATGAAGATGGAGCAGGACGAAGAGAAGACGCAAAAGGCGCTGGCTGATGCGGAAGCTTTGAAGAAACGTTTTGAGGAAAAGAACGAAAAGCTTGAAGCTGCCAGAGACAAGATTTTGAGAGAGGCACACGAGGAAGCCAAGGACGTGATCGCGGAAGCCAAGGAGTATGCAGACGAAGCCATTAAGCGTCTCAATAAAATGGGTGCGGATTTCTCCATGGCTGACATGGAAAGAGAAAGAACGGCTCTTCGCGACAAGATGGGAAAGAATTCCGCGGCACTTGCGGTCAAGCCTCAGAAAGCTTCAAACGATGAAAATATTGAGTTCAAGGTCGGAGATAATGTTAAGATCCTGAGCCTCAATCTGGACGGAACAGTGGTTACCGTGCCTGACTCAAAGGGCATGATGACGGTCCGTGCGGGAGTGATGCAGACAAAGCTTAATAAACGCGATGTACAGTGGATCTCACGTGCGGCAAAAGAACCCGCAAACAAGAAGGGCGGCTCAAAAACAAGCATTTCCAAGGCTCTTACGATCCATCCCGAGGTAAATCTTATCGGAATGAGAGTGGATGAGGCGATGCCTGTGCTTGAGAAGTATCTGGATGATGCGTATCTCGCTCATCTTGAGAAATGCACCATTGTTCACGGAAGAGGGACAGGTGCTTTAAAGGACGCTGTGCACAAGTATCTGAAAAAGTACAAATATGCAAAAGAATTCAGACTCGGCGGCTTCGGAGAAGGCGACATGGGTGTGACGATAGTAACTTTTAAGTAGAAAAGAATTCATTACGGGAGGTAGTGATGGCTGACAAACAAAGGATCCTTGTAGTTGATGACGATGAGAGCATTGCTGAGTTGATAACGCTTTATTTGACAAAAGAATGTTACAGCACGGAAATTGCCGCGGACGGTGAAGAGGCTTTGGAAAAGTTTAAGAGCTTTGAGCCCAATTTAGTCCTTTTGGATATCATGCTTCCCGGGATAGACGGTTACGAGGTTTGCCGAGAGATCCGAAAGACTTCTAATGTTCCGATCATCATGCTTTCTGCCAAGGGCGAGGTTTTTGACAAGGTGCTTGGCCTGGAACTTGGCGCTGATGATTACATTATGAAGCCGTTTGATTCAAAGGAACTGGTTGCCCGCTGCAAGGCTGTTTTGAGGCGCTTTGCGGATGGCGGAAATATGAAACCGAAGAACGTGCAATCTGTTGCGGCTCCAAATTCCGATTCCGGCGAGTTCGTTCAGTTTGACGGACTTGCAATTAATCATTCGAACTACACTGTTGTTTACAACGGCAAAAAACTGGAGATGCCTCCGAAGGAGCTGGAACTTTTGTATTATCTGGCTTCCAACCCCAACAGAGTTTTTACCAGAGAACAGCTTTTGGACAAGATCTGGGGATACGAGTATCCCGGCGACACGAGAACAGTTGACGTTCACGTAAAGCGCCTCAGAGAAAAGATCAAGGACGGTATCAATTGGAAGCTCTCCACAGTTTGGGGAGTAGGTTACAAATTCGAGGTTGATTGATGAAACAATCCTCCGTATTACTGAAATACAGCTTAATATTGATCGTACTGATCGTTTTCATGATGGTACTGTTGAATACCGTGGGCCTGGATTTCACGGAAAAAAAGCTGGTGGAGTCAAAGAAGGAAGAGCTTTATACGCAAGCAAACGACATTGTTAACAACTATCTTTCGGAGTACACCGTTTCCACGCTGACGCAGACAAATGTCACCACAACTCTTCACATCGCTGCGGAAATGACTGACACGCGCATATTAATGCTGTCCCGTAACGGCCTTGTTGTTTGCGACACTACAAGTAACAGAAAGCAGAATGCGATCTATGTTTCTTTGGGTACATCCTATCCTCAATTGATGGGAAATACTGCCGTTGAGGATCTGGTGATACCCAAGTATGTTTCGGAAAAGGCGCTGTGTGTTTCGGTACCGATCATGTACAATTATTCCGTATCGGGCTATATTTGTCTGATGACACCCATGAGCTCAATATATGCGGATGGGGTTTACTATTCGGATTTCGTAAACATTTGTTATCTGATCTTTATTCCGTTTTTGGCCGGTGCATTTGTGCTTTTGTATTTCTATTCGGTTCATCCCGTTACAAAGCTCACGAAACAGACAAAGGAATACATGGAAAACAATTTCAGGGGAGAATTCAAGGTGAGCTATCCCAAGGAATTGGCTGAGCTTGGCGGAAGCATACGATACATGGGCGACAAGCTGAATAACTCCGATGAGATCCAAAGGAAGTTCCTTTCCAATGTTTCTCATGATTTCAGATCGCCGCTGACATCAATAAGAGGCTATCTTGAGGCGATGAAAGACGGAACCATCGACGTTTCCGAACAGGAAAAGTACTTTGACATTCTGCTTTATGAGACGGACCGTCTTACAAAACTGACATCAAATCTTTTACAATTGAACAATATAGATGACAACGGACTCATGCTGAACCTGTCGGTGTTTGACATTAACAAGATGATCAGACAGATCGCTCTGACTTTTGAAGGCACTTTCAAAAAGAAAAAACTGGTTCTTAACCTTGTTTTTTCACAGAAGGAGACCTTTGTGGAGGCGGACGAAGGAAGAATTCAGCAGGTCATATACAATCTTTTGGACAATGCCATAAAGTTTTCCAATTCCGATTCAAGTATCAAGATCACAACCGAGGATAAGGGAAACAAGGTTTACATAACCGTTAAAGACTATGGCGTCGGTATTCCGAGGGAATCCATTAACAGAGTCTGGGAAAGATTCTACAAGAGCGATGCATCCAGAGGGCGTGACAAGAAGGGCTCAGGCCTCGGACTTTCCATCGTTAAGGAGATCATAAAAGCACACAATCAGAACATATCCGTCGTAAGCACGGTTGGTGTCGGAACCGAGTTCGTTTTTACACTGAAGTCGGCCGAATAGCACGGAGGATGAGGGAACATGTCCGAGCGTACAGATTTTGATGAAAACAAAAAAAGTGAAGATAACGATAACTTTGATGAGCAGCAGTTTATCACCGAAAAGATCGTAAATAAGCGTAAGAAGAGATGGCTCAGGCGCCTGATCACATTTGTCTTTGTGATTTTTTGTGCGGTGATCTTCGGCCTTGTTGCAAGATATGTCTTCCTTGTATCAGGAGGTGCGATGGCGGACATTCTGGGCATAGAAATCCCTGTTTACAGGGATACGGTGTACATCTATAAAGAAAAGACACCTACACCGACACCCAGACCGACAAGTACTCCTGTTGTTCCAAAGAACACACCTACTCCGACGGTGACTGCAACACCGAAGATCGTAGCCACACCTACCAATGTTCTTTCTGAAACGCCTGGAATTCAACCTTCTCCCGAAGTAACAGCAACTGTAACTCCCGAAGTGACAGTTACACCTTCGCCCATTGTCACACAGGACCCGAATGTTACCCCGAGTCCCGAAATAACAATAACTCCCGATCCGGAAGATAAATTGGCCGTAGTGGTGGGAGAAGTGGGGGATGAAGATCCGGACGTTGAAAAACCTGTCTACTCTTATTCGAAATTCATGGAAGAGGTCATGCAGGTCACTGAAATAGTCAACGGATGCATTGCTTCCGTCGATGGCGTAAGCTCGGGCATTAGCTTCCTGGGAGATGTTTACGAGATCAGAACAAACACCACCGGACTTGTGGTGGCACAGGACGGAGTAGATGTATTGATACTTACGGACTATGCATCCCTGGAAGACTCGGAAACCATTGAGGTTACTTTCAACAACAGCGAGAAAACATATGCAGGGAAGCTCTATAATTACGACAAGGATCTGGGACTCGCGATCGTCGGTGTTTCGGTTTCTTCCCTGGAAGAGGAAATGTTCCAAAGCATGCAATATGCGGTGCTTTGCAAGGCGGAAGACATAGAAAACGGCTGTCCTGTTTTCGAACTGGGACGTGCAAACGGTTATCCTGATTCATTGTCATTCGGGATCGTGAGCTCCAGAGGAAACCGTTATGAAGTCAAAGATGCTGAGATCACCTACTTTACGAGCAACTGGCAAAACTATGCAGGCGCGAGCGGATTTGTCTTTAATATGGACGGATACGTGCTGGGAATTCTGACTCACGCCATTCGTGCAAACGAAGAAGATACGATACCCTGTTTCGTGACGCTGTGCACACTTGAGGATGAGATAAACATCCTGTTGAACGGTAAAAAGCTCCTGTACTTCGGTATTCTGGCAAATGCCATCCCCGGAGTTATCAGGGAAAACGGAGGTGTAGAGTACGGAATCTACCTTAATCAGGTAATGGCTGCTTCACCGGCCTATGTGGCAGGACTTAGGGTAGGAGATGTGATCACTTCGATCAATGGTGAGAAAGTCAGCAGCATGCAGGATTTCATGAACGTGTTGTCAAGTTCAGAGGCAACTCAGGCATTGAACGTTACTTATTTGAGAGGTTATGCGGGCGGATCCAAGGAGATGTCGGCATATGTAATATTACAAAGCAAATAGAAAGGCAATTTATGAAGTACATCAAGGACATACGTGAAGGTGACAGCGTCAGCGGGATCTATCTTTGCAGAAAAAAAGAAGTTGGAAAGAAGAAAACAGGGGATGACTATTTTGCCCTTACGCTGACCGACAAAACAGCTACGGTGGATGGAAAGGTTTGGAACACAAACAGTTCTGGCATTGCAGAGTTTGATTCCGGAGATTACATTTACATTGAAGGAACCACAAATGTCTTTAACCAAAGATTACAGATCATTATAAACCGTTTGAGAAAATGTCATGAAGGAGAATACAATCCTGAAGACTATGTTCCGTCATCTTCCAAGAATGTGAATGGAATGTACAAGGAATTGACAGATATAATCGCTTCGATCAAGACTCATTGGCTTAGGGATCTTTTGAATGATATATTTGTAAATGATAAGGATGTTGCGAAGGCTTTTGTGGCACACACGGCTGCAAAGCAGATCCACCATGCTTTCAGAGGCGGACTTTTGGAGCACACGCTGTCGGTTACAAGAAACTGTATTGCGTTTGCGGAGAATTACCCCATTTTGAACAGAGATGTACTCCTGACAGCTTCCATGCTTCATGACATCGGTAAGGTTATGGAACTTTCCGAGCTGCCGGAAAATGATTACACTGATGAGGGACAGCTTCTCGGACACATTTACATGGGTGCGGAATTTGTGAGCAGAAGGATCGACAAGATCGAAGGCTTCCCTCAAAAGCTCAGAAATGAGATTATTCACTGTATTTTGGCTCACCACGGAAAGCTTGAGTTCGGATCTCCGAAAAAGCCGGCTTTGGCTGAAGCCATCGCACTCAGCATGGCTGATGATATGGATGCAAAAATGGAGACACTGGGAGAACTCTTTGACACAGCTCAAAGTGATGAGGGATGGCTTGGATTCCAGCGTAATTTTGAATCTAATGTGAGAAAAACAGGAAAATATGAATAAGAATGAGATTGTAAAGGTTAATATAACAGATCTTGGAACAGAAGGTGAAGGCATCGGCAAAGTCGATGGCTTCACTTTGTTTGTGAAAGGCGGAATTCCCGGAGATGAGATCGAGGCAAGGGTGCTTAAAGTTAAAAAAAGCTTTGGATACGCAAAGATCGAGAACATCGTGACTCCTTCGCCGGACAGGGTGGAAACAAGATGCCCTGTGGCAAACAAATGCGGAGGCTGCCAGATCCAGCATCTATCTTACGCTAAGCAGCTTGAGATCAAGAAAAAGAAAGTCTTTGACTGTCTTACCAGAATTGGCGGAGTCGATCCGAAAACTCTGGAAAAATGCTATGAAGACATCATCGGAATGGAAGAACCCTGGCATTACAGAAACAAGGCACAGTATCCTGTGGGGATAGACAGAGACGGAAACCCCAAGATCGGCTTTTATGCCTATCATTCGCATAATATTATTGAGAATGACGATTGCGAAATTGAGCAGCCGCTGTGTGCCGCAATATTAAAGGATTTGAGAGAGGTTATATCACGATTTAATATCAGAGCCTATGACGAGGCCATCGGAAGGGGTGAACTGAGACACTGTTTGATAAGATCCGGATTTTCAACCGGAGAGGTGATGGTGTGCCTGGTGGTCAATGCAAAAGGCAAAGAACTGAACAAATGGAAGGCTGACTCCGATGTGGCTCAAACCCTTGTGAAAAGCATAAAAGAGGATGCAGTTAAATTAGGATTTAAGTTTGTTTCGCTCTGCCTTAACGTAAACACAAAGAATACAAATGTCATTCTCGGAGATAAGCTCTATCCGATCTATGGGCCTCTTTATATTAATGATATGATCGGAAATGTGATCTTCAGGATCTCTCCCATGTCATTCTATCAGGTAAATCCCGTTCAGACGAAAAAGCTTTACAATAAGGCTCTTGAGTACGCCGGGCTGACAGGGAACGAAGTTGTCTGGGACCTTTACTGCGGGATCGGAACGATCTCGCTGTTCCTTGCAAAGCAGGCCAAAAAGGTTTACGGCGTAGAGATCGTGCCTGAGGCCGTAGAGAATGCAAAGGAGAATGCCCGCCTTAACGGTATCTCCAACGCGGAGTTCTTCTGCGGAGCCGCAGAGGACGCAGTTCCACGACTAAATCGCGATTTAACTAATGCCGAAAAGTGCGATGTTATTGTGGTTGATCCCCCTCGTAAAGGCTGCGACGAAAAATTGCTCGATACAATAATTAAGATGGATCCAATCAGGATTATATATGTCTCCTGCGACCCCGCTACCCTGGGGCGAGATGTAAAATTCCTCCGCGACCACGGCTACGAGCTGAAAAAAGCCTGCGCCGTAGACCAGTTTTGCCATAGTATGCACATAGAATCCGTGGTGCTCCTTTCAAAATGATCCTTTGGGGACGGGGTTATGGGTTCATTTTCTGCTATGTTAATTTGCATTGCTTGCCGCAACGTGGGTCTTCAGCTTATCATAACTGCGAAAGGAGGCATTTGCCATGTTAAATGAAAACATTAAAACAATCCG
>JAILNG010000072.1 GCA_024691875.1 Lachnospiraceae bacterium
AAAAGTGCGATTTCCGATGCTTAAAACCGAGAGCAGGGAAGAAAAAAGCTTCAAAAATCAAGAAAGACGCAGTTTTCCATTTTTGAAAATGAACCTATAACCCCGCCCCCAAAGGTTCAAATTTCACATCGGGGGGCTTGAAAAAAATGTCCTGAAGGTGGAAAATTGCATCAGAATAGAAAGAATAAATCGGAGGTGGCGCAATGAAAATTTGGGCACACAGAGGATGCAGTCAGATGTATCCCGAAAACACATTGACTTCTTTTAAGAAAGCAGCGGAAATCCCCGGACTTGAAGGGATCGAGCTTGACATTCAGTTCTCCTCGGACGGGCACATGGTGGTGATCCATGACGAGCGAGTGGACAGGACCACGAATGGAACAGGATTTGTCAGGGATTTCACCCTTTCGGAGCTGCAAAGCCTGAAGATCGACTCTGTGAACGGAGAGATCGAGAAGATCCCCACGATAAATGAAGTCCTGGATCTTTTGGGACCTTACATGAGAAAAGGTCTGAAACTGAACATCGAATTAAAGACGAGCATTTATCCTTATGTGGGAATTGAGAAAAAGATAGTGGAGTTGGTAAAGGAAAGAGGGCTTACAGATCAGATCGTGTGGTCATCTTTCTCAGCGCTTTCGCTTCCCATAATCCGCGAGCTTTTGCCGGATGCGGACATCGGAATGCTTGCCGACAGAGCGTCGGACTGCATGAGGATCCATAAGGCGGGCATAGGAAGCAATGCGATCCATCCATATGCACGGGCAATGGATCTCACAAAGGAAGAGCTGGAAGGAATGACGGTGAGAGCCTGGTTCTTAAAGCATCTCTACCCCGAAAAGCCCACAGGAACAAGGCTTGACTTTAAGGCGCTGGAGGAGCAGGGGATCACGGATGTTTTCCTCAACGAGCCGGAAGTTTATTTATGACCCGCTTAAAATGGGACTTTAGTACTATTTTCTTTATATTTATAAACTTATTAGAAAAAATGTGAAGAAATTATAACGAATGTATGTTACAATCTATTCATAAAATACATTCGGAGGGGAAAGCCATGAAAAACAAGGTTTTCAAGAGCCTGATCGCAACCGTTCTGACGGTGGCAATGCTTTTCGCAATGTTGCCATTTTCAGCAGATACGGTTGAGGTTATGGCAGCCGGTGCAAGCACGGACGGCTTGTACTACAACACGGGACACCGTGACACTTACGCAACATCCCTGAGCAGTGATGCGGTTGCTTATTACAACAACTATGCATATGCTTACTCCAAGATCGCCTCGGGAGAAGTGAATGTTGCAGGCAGCGATCTTAAAACTTCCTTAACTTCCTTCATGCAGTCTACGCTGTCTGAGCAGGTTACTTACGGAAGTCTTCCCACCTATTGGAATTATTCCGATGCGGAAGACGGAACAAAGGGAACAGTATTCTTCTACAGTGACGTTGTGGATTCAAGCGCTTCTCTTAACAGAGAGCACGTTTGGCCCAAGAGTCACGCAAGCTTCCAGGAGCTCTACGGAGGAGCAGACCTTCATCATCTGAGACCCGCAATTGCCAATGTTAACAGCGGCAGAGGCAATTATACCATGGGCGAGATCGATGAAAAATCCGCAGAAACTGTTGTTTATCACAACGGAACACCTGTCGGATACATTAAAAACAACACTTTCGAGCCTCTTGAGAATGTCAAGGGCGACGTAGCGAGAATCTTCCTGTATGTCTATGCCTGCTGGGGACAGCCCAATCTTTTCTTCAATGTCTCAAGCGACAAGCTGCCCGCATTTGACAGCGATGACACAAAGAACGACGGTATCAAGGTCATTGAGAGCGTTGAAACACTTCTTAAGTGGTGCTACGAAGATCCCGTAGACACTTGGGAAATGAGCAGAAATGATATTATCGAAGATATCCAGGGAAACAGAAACGTCTTCATCGATTATCCCGAGTACGCTTGGCTGATCTTTGACGCTGAGGTTCCCTCGAACATGGTTACACCCACATCCGGAAACACAACGGTAGTTCCCGGTTACGATCCCGGCGACATGAGCTACTGCTACAAGGACTCTGTTGTCAACATCAAGGACGAGGAGCTGATCTCCATCGCGGAAGCAAATGCCGCACCTGCAGGCTCCATCGTGGCTGTAAAGGGACAGGTTGCTTACAAGTTCGGTATGAACGACAGCATCACTTCCGCAGTCATTGTTGACGAGAACGGAGACGCTATCCAGCTTTACTTCGGCACAAGCCAGTTCGCTTACAATGTCGGAGACATCATTAAGGCAAAGGGCTCTACAGCCGTTTACCACGGAGTTACACAGTTGGGTGCAGGTTTTGCGGCTCAGCTCGTAACAAAGGCTTCTCAGGCAGGAAGCACTGTCGCTCCCATCGAAGTGACATTGGCCGAGCTCAATGCAAACATTGATGCCTACGTTTCCAAGTACGTTTCCGTAAAGAACGTGGTTCTCGGAAAGTCCGATTCTTCCACGGGCCTTGTTGCGATCTCTCAGGAAAACGCCGACGGCAGCAAGAGCGAGGCAGCGCTCTACTATCCCGCTTCCTATCCCACAGGCATAGAGAAAACGGACACGGTCAACATCCTTTGCGTTGCTTCAAGACGTGACAATGATGTTCACCTTCGTGTGGGCTCGTCTTCCGATTTTACACTGGTCAAGAAGGGCGGCGGCACACAGGTTGATCTCACCACAATCGACGGTATCCTTGAAGCAGCTTTCGAACTGGGCAAGGGCGAGTCTTTGAGTCAGGCGGTTTCTCTTCCCGGCGAGATCACAAAGATCGTTACGGCTTACAATGAAAAGTACGACAATATAACCGTAAACATTAAGGTTAAAGATAAGACAATACAGTGCTACAGACTTAAGGGCGGTGCTGATCTTGCTGTAGGAAATTCCATCACAGTAACAGGTACCATCACCAATTACAACGGAACCATCGAGTTTAAGCAGGGTTGCACTTACACATTAAACGGCGGAACAACACCTGTTCCCACTGCTACAAACACACCTGTTCCCACAGCCACAAACACACCCGTTCCCACGGTTGTAACAGCTACACCCACAGTACAGCCTACGGTTCAGCCCACAGTGACTGTTGTACCTACAGCTACACCTACAGCTACACCCACTGCAACACCTGTTGCAAGTGCTACACCCGCACCTACAGCGATCCCGACCATCGATGTTCCTGATTTCATTGAAGGCGGAACTTACAAGAAGATCGATTCCGCTGCAGAAGTCGGAGAGGGCGGACAGTTTGTACTCTTCGGTATCAACGGAGAATTCAGCGGCGCAATGTCGGGCAGCATCAAGAGCGGAAGATTTGCGCTCACTGCAGTAACACCTGTTGATGACGAGATCACAGAGCCCGATGCTTCCATAGTTTGGAATCTCATTCCTCTTAATGACGGCTCCTTCGTACTTTACAATGCACTTGAAAGCAAGTTTGCATTTATAAGAAAGGATTCCACATCCGGCTTCGGAACCGGCGCAACACCCGAATC
>JAILNG010000056.1 GCA_024691875.1 Lachnospiraceae bacterium
CTTGCAACAGCAGGTAACAACAGACTCGGCGGAGATGACTTCGACGACCGCGTTATGAGATTCCTTATCGATGAATTTAAGAGAACAGAAGGTGTTGACCTTTCCGCTGACAAGATGGCTGTTCAGAGACTTAAAGAAGCAGCAGAGAAGGCAAAGAAGGAACTTTCCACACAGACACAGACAAACATCAACCTTCCTTTCATTACAGCAACAGCAGAAGGACCCAAGCACCTTGACATCAACCTCACACGTGCTAAGTTCGATGAACTCACAAGAGATCTTGTAGATGCCACAAGAGAGCCCGTTCAGACAGCTCTTCGTGATGCAGGTCTTACAGCAAGCGACCTCGGCAAGGTTCTTCTTGTAGGTGGTTCCACAAGAATCCCCGCAGTTCAGGATCTTGTTAAGCAGATGACAGGCAAGGAGCCTTCCAAGACTCTTAACCCCGATGAATGCGTAGCTATCGGTGCAGCAATTCAGGGTGGTACTCTTGCAGGTGAATCAGGATCTAAGTCCGTTCTCCTTCTCGATGTTACTCCTCTTACGCTTTCCATTGAGACTCTCGGCGGAATCGCAACTCCTCTTATCGAGAAGAACACTACGATCCCTGCAAAGAAGAGCCAGGTATTCTCTACAGCAGAGGATGGCCAGACAGCAGTAGACATCAACGTAGTTCAGGGTGAAAGAAAGTTCGCAAAGGATAACAAGTCCCTCGGACGTTTCAGACTTGACGGAATCCCTTCAGCTCCCAGAGGAGTACCGCAGATCGAAGTTACATTCGATATCGATGCAAACGGTATCGTAAATGTTTCAGCTAAGGATCTCGGAACCGGAAAGGAACAGCACATCACCATTACAGCAGGAACCAACCTCTCCGATGATGATATTGCAAAGGCTGTTAAGGAAGCTGCTGAGTACGAAGCTCAGGATAAGAAGAGAAAGGATGCTGTTGATACAAAGAACGAGTGCGATTCCTTTGTATTCCAGACAGAAAAGAGCTTAAAGGAGATCGGAGACAAGCTTCCCGAGAGCGATAAGGCAAATGTTCAGAGAGATCTCGATAACCTTAAGGACCTTGTTAATAAGGCAAATCCCGAGGTTATGACTGAGAATGAAGTTAACGACCTGAAGGCAGCTAAGGAAAGACTTATGGAATCAGCTCAGAGCCTCTTCTCAAAGATCTATGAGCAAAGCCAGGGTGGCGCACAGGGCGCAGGACCTGATATGGGTGCTAACAGCGGAAACACAGGAAGCAGCAACGGCGGAAGCAACAACAATGATGATGTTGTTGACGGCGACTTCAGAGAAGTATAATAGATCACCATACAGGGGCGTGAACAACGCCCCTTGTGGGTTTTAATCAACAATATAAATGAGGAATTTTTTATATGGCAGACAATAAGCGTGACTACTATGAGGTGCTGGGTGTAACCAAAAACGCCTCCGACGACGAGATTAAAAAAGCATACAGAGTTCTGGCTAAGAAGTATCATCCCGATCTGAATCCCGGCAACAAAGAAGCTGAGGAAAAGTTCAAAGAGGCTTCCGAAGCATATGCAGTCCTTTCCGATGCCGACAAGAGGAGAAAGTACGACCAGTTCGGTCATGCTGCTTTCGAAAATGGCGGCGGTGCGGGAGCGAGCGGTTTTGGCTTCAGCGACATGGGAGACATCTTCTCAAATTTCGGAGACATCTTTGGGGATCTCTTTGGTATGGGAGGCTTCGGCGGCAGAAGAAGTTCTTACAGCGACAATGAACCTCAGAAGGGAGCCAACGTCAGGATCGGTGTTACCATCACCTTTGAAGAAGCTGTATTTGGCACCAAAAAGGAGGTCACCTTTAACGGACATGACACCTGCCCCGAATGTAACGGAACAGGAGCCAGGAAAGGCACAAATCCCGAGACATGTCCTCAGTGTAAAGGAAGAGGGCAGGTGGTTTTCCAGAGACAGTCTCTGTTTGGCATGACACAGAGCGTTCAGGTTTGTCCGGAATGCCGCGGTAAAGGAAAGATCATTAAGGATAAGTGCCCCAAGTGTTACGGTGAAGGATTTATTTCCAGAAAGAAGACCATTGAGGTCAACATTCCCGCAGGTATCAACGACGGACAGGCGGTACGTCTTTCAGGTGAAGGAGAGCCCGGAACCAATGGCGGACCCAGAGGAGACATCCTTGTCGAGATCCGTGTTAAGGACAGCCCTATCTTCCAGAGAGACGGAATGGACATTTACTCCAATGTTCCGCTTCCGTTTACAAAAGCGGCGCTTGGCGGTGACATGAGGATCTCTACCATCGACGGAGATGTTATTTACACGGTTTCACCGGGAACTCAGACAGATACAAGGATCCGTCTTCGTGGCAAGGGTGTTCCTTCTATCAAGAATCCCGCAACAAGAGGCGATCACTATGTAACCTTTATTGTTCAGGTACCTACTAAGCTGACAAAGGAACAAAAAGAACTTCTTGAAGCTTACGACAGAACACTTACGGATATACAAAATGCAGGCGATTCGGGAAAAAACAAGAAGAAAAAGTGATAAAGCATAAGACAGGGGTTTGTCCCCTGTTTTTTTGTGGTTTACCGATAACTTCTTTTGTGATAAAATCAACATTTGCGAGGAACAAGAAATGTACAGATTTTACATTAATGAAGAACAGCATATCGGCGAAGAGATAACCGTTACCGGAGAAGATGTCAATCACATTAAAAATGTACTGCGACTTACCGAAGGCGACAGGATCATTCTTTGCAACGGACAGAACGTGGATCACTTGTCCGAGATTACAGACATGAGTATCAAAAACGAGATAAGATGTCGCGTTCTGGAGACCAAAGCTTCTGAAAGCGAGTTACCTGTCAGGATCGTGCTTTATCAGGGGTTGCCAAAGAAAGACAAGATGGAACTTATCATACAAAAGTGTGTTGAACTGGGTGTTTCGGAGATAGTTCCGATCACAATGAAAAGATGCATTGTTAAGATAGAGGACGAAAAGTCCGAGGCAAAAAAGAATGCCAGATGGTCTGAGATCTCCAGAGCTGCAGCGAAACAGTCGGGCAGAGGAGTGATCCCTGAGATCGGAAGAGTGATAAGCTTTAAAGAAGCTTTAAAACGAGCTGTCGGAGAAGATCCGGATTTTCTTTTGGTGCCTTACGAAAATGCGGAAGGGATCCTTTCTTTAAAGAATTTCGTTAGCAGACTAAAGAATTCCCTCGGAGAAAAGAAGAGGACAGTATCTGTCTTTATTGGCCCTGAAGGCGGCTTTGACGAAAGTGAAGTCGAAGAAGCAAAAGAAGCGGGGGCGGAAACGGTTTCTCTGGGCAAGCGTATTTTGCGCACGGAAACTGCCGGTTTTACCACTGCCTCGATCTTAATGTATGAAACGGAGAATAAATAATGATAGCCTACCTTGATAATGCCGCCACGACAAAGGTGTCGCAGAGCGTTTACGATAAAATGACTTCTGTTTTTCTGAAGGATTTCGGAAATCCTTCATCCATGCACAAGCTGGGAATGGATGCTGAAAACTATATAAAAGAAGCAAAAGATATAATTTCAAAGATACTGAAATGTGAACCCGGTGAGATCACCTTTACATCCGGCGGAACCGAATCAAACAACACGGCCCTGATCGGCTCTGCCCTTGCCAATTCCAGAAAAGGCAAGCATATAATCACTACACAGATGGAGCATGCTTCAGTCTACAATCCCCTTTTGTTTCTGGAGAGCCTTGGTTACGAGATCTCATTTGCACCTGTGGACGAGGCGGGGCACGTGATCATAGATGCCTTAACGGATATGGTCCGAGATGATACCATACTTGTTTCGGTCATGCTTGTTAACAATGAGATAGGAAGCATCAATGATGTGGCAGCTGTATCAAAAGCTATCAAAACAAAGAATCCCTCGGTTCTCTTCCATGTGGATGCTATCCAGGGCTTCGGTAAAATGAAGGTTATCCCCAAAAACATGGGCATAGACATGCTGTCCGTTTCCGGACATAAGATTTTGGGACCTAAAGGAAGCGGTTTTTTGTTTGTTAAAAAGGGCGTTAAGATAAAGCCTATAATTTACGGTGGTGGTCAGGAAAAGGGAATGAGATCCGGAACGGAAAACGTTCCTGCGATCAGCGGACTGGGACAGGCTGCTTTTGATGCTTATGAAAATCTGGATAAAAACAGAGAGCATCTATATGCCTTAAAGGAAAGGATGATCAGAGGGCTTCTGACCCTGGACAATGTTCATGTTCACACCTTCGGAGACAGCAAAGAGGAGATCGCCGATCTTCACGAAAAGATCTTACAGACAGCGCCTCACGTGGTGAGCTGCGGTTTTGAAGGGTTGAGCAGAAGCGAAGTGCTGCTTCATGCACTTGAAGAAAAGCAGGTCTATGTTTCGTCGGGATCTGCCTGCTCCTCAAATCATCCCGCTATTTCAGGAACTTTAAAAGCTATAGGAACGGATAATAAGTACCTTAATTCCACCCTGAGATTCAGCTTTGCGCCGACGACCAAAGAGGAAGAGATCGATCATGCACTGGAGTGCTTAAAAGAGTTGCTTCCTGTGCTCAGAAAATACACGAGGCATTGATAATGGAATACAGAAATTTTATTTTCGACTTTTACGGAACCCTGTGTGATATTCACACAAACGAGAACAAGCCGGCCTTGTGGAATAAAATGTCGGAGATCTATTCCGCATACGGAGCCTTTTACGTCGGAACGGAATTAAAGCATTTTTATAAAAAACTCATACTGGCGGATTGCTGCAAGCATGCAAAAGAAGACAATTATGAGCCTGATCTGACGGAAATCTTCAGAGAATTGACGGTGCTTAAAGGTGTTACACTTTCGGATGACACAATAAGGAGTTTTGTGATCACATTCAGGGCGTTGAGCAGATCGTACATCCGGTTGTATCCCGGAGTGGAGGAGCTACTTGGATTACTTAAAAAACGAAATAAAAAAATCT
>JAILNG010000135.1 GCA_024691875.1 Lachnospiraceae bacterium
CCATGTCAACCAAAAAGCCTCGGGAAACCTTGTTTCCCGAGGCTTTTGCCACACTTATCATTACGCTCCGGCTCACTGCCTTCGCCTGAAATGCTTAATCTTGCCCGACGTGACGCCCCGCCATGCGTTATGCCACACACGTTGCTTAATCTTGCCCGACGTGACGCCCCCGCTGCGTGACGCCCCACCCAACGCGATGCCTCGCCCTGTGCGATGCCCCGCACGGCACTTAACCTCGCCCGTACTTTGTCTCACGCTCCGGCTTGCTTTCCTCGCGCGCTTCGATCAATGGCTGAAGCTGAACTTCCGCTCTGTTCCGCTCATCAGTCTCTTGATGTTTTCCTTGTGGCGGATGATCATTAGGACAGCCGACACAAACGAAAGCACGATAGCCCAAGGCTCAGCGCCCACGATCAGCAGAACAACGGGTGCGGAAAGTATCGCAACCATTGTAGCTACCGACATGTACTTTAAAGTGAAAAGAAGCAGGCAAAGGAGCACCACGCCCACAAGCCCCGCTCTCCAATCGTAAAACCAAAGGGCCGCGATGTTTACCAGGAAGCCTTTTCCGCCCTTAAAGCCGTAGTACACAGGAAAGTCATGGCCAATTGACGCACAAAGGGTTGTAAATGCGATTCCGATCTGGCGGAGGTTACATTCAAGTCCATGTGTTTCCCCATAGCGGCCGAAAACATAACCGAACACCGCCAGGATCAGTACGCATTTCCCAATATCAAGCCCCATCACGAGCCAAGCCCACTTGCCTCCGTAAACCCGCTTAAAATTAGTAAACCCCGGGTTTCCGCTGCCGTTCGGGTTGTTTCTTATGTCTTCTTTATAAATCGCTTTTGAAAGCACGATTGCAGGATTGATGCCCGCCACAAAATAGGCGACAACACCTGCGATCACAAATATCATTATTAATGTAAGTTCCATTAAAACCCCCAAATTTAGTCCTATTCGAATTCTCTTTTAATCTCCGACACCGACCGAATTGCAAACTATTTCGTCACTCCAGGATTATCTCAAAGTCGTAAACATCCTGCCCGCCGTCGATCTCGTAAAGCTCCGTGTGAGGAAATTTCTCGCCCGCAATTCGGCGGAATTCCTTTCGTTCCTCGGTGGTTGCCGTGTTTCCGTAAATTGCGATCATTACCTCGTGAGACGCCGCGTTCAATTTGTTGAGCATTTCAGTGGTTGCTTCCAGCTTGTCAGCATTTGAAGCAAGCATATTCTTTCCGGAAAAGCCGATAAAGTCATTGTTTCTGATCTCTACTCCGTCGATGTTTGCATCTCTTACGGAACGTGTAACCTCTCCGGTAACAACGCCATCCATGGCCTCTTTCATTTCATTTGTTATAGTATCCACATCTCCGCTGTCATATGAAAGCATGCTGAGCGCTGCGTAACCGTCTCCGATGCTCTTGGAGGGGATCACAACCACCTTTGAGTCTTTGTAAATGTCAGCTGCAAGCTGTGCTGCCATAACAATATTTCCATTGTTCGGAAGCACAAAGATCGTGTCTGCATTTACATTGTCAAAGGCCTCGATAAAGTCTTCGGAAGAAGGATTCTTGCCCTGTCCTCCGTCCAGTACAAAGTCTGCCCCAAGTGTCTTCAAAGTTTCCTTGATGCCATCGCCCGTAGCGACTGTGATCGCAGCAAACTTCTTGTGCTCGCTTCTTACAGGAGCGTTTTCCCCTCTCTTCTCTTCTTTTGCGAGGGTGTCGTTGTGCTGTAAAGTCATGTTTTCGCACTTAAGTGTCAGGAATTCACCGAACTGCTGACAGAAGTCGAAAACCTTTCCGGGCGTCATGGTGTGAACATGTACCTTCACAATCGAACCCGTCTTAAATGCTACAATAGAATTTCCTATGGAATTCAAGAATTCCAATATGGGATCGATGGTGAAATTTTCCACATCAACCTTGCAATTCTGAAGCTGCAGAAGAAATTCCGTGCAATAGCCGAATTCCATTACAGAATCGGCGGTGAACTTGCTTGTGTCAACCGCTTTAGCACCAAAGGAAAGTGAAGCGTCCGAAATGTGCTCGCCCTGAAGTGTCTTGTTCATTCCGTCAATGATATAAACCAGTCCCGCTCCGCCGCTGTCGATCACACCTGCTTCGCGCAAAACATCCAAAAGCTGAGGCGTGCGCTCAAGCGAGCGGTTCATTTCATCCAAAACATCCGAGAAGAAACTCTCCATCGTGCTGTTGTCAGTGATCCTGTCACAGGCGTATTCCGTTGCTTCTCTCGCAACTGTCAGCATCGTTCCTTCGGTAGGCTTCATAACCGCCTCATAGGCACGACGTACGCCGGACTTAAAAGCAAAGCCCACGGTTCTGACATCCGCCTTTTCGCTTCCCGTAAAGCCTTTAGCAATACCCGAGAAGAACTGGGACAAAATGACACCCGAATTTCCTCTTGCAGAAAGAAGCATTCCGTTCGCAATGGTGTCAGACATGTCCGAAAGCGAGTAAGAGCCCGCATTTTCAGCAGCCGTAACTCCTCCCGTGATTGTGAGACTCATGTTCTCTCCCGTATCTCCGTCGGGAATGGGAAATACATTTAAATCATTTACTATCTGTGCGTTGGCGCGAAGATTTGCCGCGCCGCCTTTTATAAGTGTTGAGTAAAGTTCACCCGAAAGTTCCTTAGTATCCATATGATCCCTCTCTGATCCAACCCAAATGTCGTAAGTTCTACGCTGTATCCTTTAGTTTCCGGCAACAAACGTTACTTCCTTACCGAATGCGAAAAGTCCGATGGCATCAGGTCCGATGGAAGCTCCGATGATGGGTCCGATGTATGAAATGTGAGTGTCCTTGCAAGGGATCTGCTCCTTCACGATCTTTTCGAGTTCCTTGGCTTCCTCTTCGCAATCCGCATGCACGATGTACACCGTCTGCTCTTCGGGATTAACAATGCTTTCCTTCAAAAGGCTGACAACCTCGTTCAATGAAGTCTGTCTGCCCTTAACCTTTTTAATGGGAACCTGATCACCGTTCTTATCGGAGATAAGAATGGGCTTTACGCCGAAAAGATTACCGAGAAAAGCAGCCGAAGCCTTTACTCTTCCGGCGCGCTTCAATGCATCCAGCGAATGCACCGTAATATACTCGTTAACCGTCTTTGCTTCCTTGTTCAAAAGATCAAAGATCTCTTTTGCGCTCTTGCCCAGATCTCTGTATTCTGCACCGCGGATCGCAAGGATTCCCTCTCCCATGCATGCATTCAGCGCATCCACAACGTAGATCTCATGTCCGGGATTCTGCTCCATAAGTTCCTTTGCAACCACAAATCCGGTGTTCACCGAGCCCGACTGCTTTGAAGAGCAGCCTATGTAAACAATGTCAAAGCCTTCATTTATATACTTTGTAAAAACTCTCTTAAACTCCTGTACCGGAACCTGTGTTGTAAGAACACGCTTTCCGTCGCGCATGATCTTGTAAAGCTCCTGCGGAGTGTAAATGTCCCAATCAAGACTGGCAGCCGTTTCTTTGCCCTCGTACTCCGTGTACATTTTTGCATAATCAATGTCGTACTTGTCACGCAGATCTCTGCTGAGATCCGAGCATGAATCCGTAATAATCTTAACCTTATTCATTATATTTGTCTCCTTTTTAGAAATGCGTCGGCTGAATTTTCCCGCCGCCCCGTCATCAAGAATAACCCCCAAAAAGCTTATAAAGCAGGCATATGCTTGCTGTGCACCTTTTTTCGCCATTCCTATGGAACTAATATACTATATTAGATATATGCAGACAATTGATAAAAAATGAGGTTTCCTCAAAAATAAGGAAACCTCAAAATCTGTATAAATTTGAACATATCAAAAAAATCATCCTAAAATATCTATACCCGCCAAAGCGCTGGCAATGTACATTTCAATAGCCGTATTGATGGCAGTACTGATCTGGTTAATGGATTTGTCTATGTCAAGAGACATATGACTCCAAATAAATTTAAGGAAAAAGCCCAAAACTGCGTAACAGCATATGTCCGAAATGGTTCTGAGCATTTCCGGATCGATGTCAAAGCCATCGGTCTTATTCTGCGCCAGCTTGAAAAAAGCTCCTTCAGCTGACTTAAAAACATATCGTTCCAGGTTTTCTCTGGAAAGCGAATCGTATACGTTGTAAACAATATTGGGCCGCTGTTGAAGCGTCTTTAAAACCGCTTTTATCGTCTCATCCCAAGGCTCTCCCTGAGGTCTTGATCCGAGAAACTGCTGAGTGGTAATGTTGAACCAGTGTTCCAGGAGTTCGTATATGTCCTTATAATGATAGTAAAAGGTGTTGGGGCTTATGTCGCAGTTCTTTGCCAAAGCTGAAACCGTTATCTTATCAAAAGGCATCACTTCCAACATTTCTTCAAATTTGCCGAGTATCAATTTTTCGGTATAACGTGCCATTTTCTCTCCCTCTGCTCTTTCATTCGGATCGACAGATCCGCCCTCAATTGCCTCAAATAACGGCAAAACCAATGTTATTAGTATATCCGACTTCCCCTCAAAAGTCAAAAATATCTTGATAAAAGTCGCCTTTTGTGTAAAAATAGTTTTGTTGTGAAAGGCGAAAATTTGTTTATGAAAAAAGGGATCTGCTTCTTTTTAATAATGGTACTTTTTTGCGAAGGATGCATTTCGGATCCTGTTCCCGAGACGATCCCGCCTTCTCAAAACAAACCGATTCCGACCGTAAAGGTCATACAGGTGGATCCGACAGCTACTCCTGTTCCCACCGCCACTCCGACACCGTTTACATTGCAATTAAGTGAACCTTTGAGAATTACGGACCTTTCTCAAAGCTATAATATAGAATTTCCGTCCTGCTTTGACCTTTGTGAGTTTGAAGCGGATACGAGTCACATCAGTTCGATCTACACCGGTTCCGTTTTATCGGACGTTTCCTTTACCATAACCTACTTTGTTAAAGAAACCGCCCCAAAAGAGTTTTATGAAGATCAAATCAACGGATCAAACAGGGTGACCGAAGCCGGAAAGACTACCGAGATCAGGGAGATCACCCTTCCGAAGTCTTATTTCACGGCGAATACAGAAGGCATGATCGATGTCCTTCTTGTAGTCACAATGAACTGTAACGATACAAGCCTTGAATCGGCTTTAAAATTCAGTTTAAACAGTCTAAATTAAAAGGGGGCTTTTTAAATGCCTGAAAAACTTGAAGAAATAATGAAAAAATTTCATATCTACCTGGCAAACTGTAAGGAAAGCGCTTACTCCGGAGAAGACATCATCGTTTCCAAAAAGCGCATCCTCACTCTCCTTGAAGAGCTGAACCAGGCGGTTTACGAGGTCAGTGAACAGTACGAGGCGACTCAGGAATCAAAAGCAAGAGCATTAATGAGCGCAGAACGTCAGGCAGCTGAGATCAAAGATGAGGCATTGAACCGTTCCGATGACATCTATGCCGCTTCCATGATCTATACCGATGATGCCATCAATCAGATTAAAAATTCCCTGGAGTACACTTACCTCAAGGTTCGTCGTGAGTACGAGGAGCTCCTTAAAAACTACGAAGAAAAGATGAAGGAACTCACAAAGAATTCCGAAGAGATCAGTGCCCAGCTGGCAGCAATGTCTGAAGGTCAGCTCTATCTCCGTCTCATCGAACAGGCTCATGAAAAGAACAAGAGTGCCGAACAGCTTGCTGAAGATCTCCGTAAGGACGAGATCCGTTCAAAGGTTGTGGGCACAGTAGAATCTGTTGAAACACTTGCGGTTCCCGAGGACGGGCCTGAAACAGATCCTGCGGACTCCACTGTTCACATCGAGGTTCACGATGCACCGAAGGTTGCTGAGTTCACCAGTAAATCAAAGAAGAAAAAGGACGGATTCTTAAAGATCTTCCAAAAGAGCGGAAGCAGCGGCGAGGATGACGAGGAAATAAAGATCAACGAAGAAGCTGTGTCTAAAGAATATTAAAAAATGTGCGGGAGCGGAGAATGAACCCTCGGGTTCAATTCACGTTCTGCTTTTTATCATAGAAATAATCGCACGGCTTTATCAATTTCTGCGGAAAAAGGGGCGCTACATGCCGGTGGCATGTGCTTAGCGCCGACCGGAGCGGGAGCGGAGAATGAACCCTCGGGTTCAATTCACGTTCCGCTCCGGATAATAAAAAATGACCATCGTTTCATACGATGGTCATTTTTATTATATGGACTGCGGAAAAAGGGACTTGAACCCTCACGGTCTTGGACCACATGATCCTTAGTCATGCCTGTCTGCCAATTCCAGCATTTCCGCATCTCGTGCTTTGCTTTCTGCAAGGCACGAACGAGATTTTAGCACAGAAAAGAACCCTTGTCAATGCTACTTTTTAAAAAATCTTAAATTCATAACATTTCTGCGGGACTGCGCAATTATCAGCCAATTCAGTCATTCAGATACTTCTCCAAACCGCCTGAGAAATCATCCGCCGAAACATTCTCTGCTTTACCGGCTTCAATGTCATCAACCTTTGCAAGGAAGGACTTTAAGATCCTTAAGTATCTTTCCTCATCCACCAGCATGGTCTCGGCATGTGCTGCCTTAGGGAAGATGTGAAGCTCTGAGTAGGCCGGGTTTGCCTGCGCCATCCTCAAAGAATTTACAGGCTTTATAAACGTGTCCGCTTCACCGTGGATGAAGCAGATGGGCACTGTATTGTCCTTCAGAGAATCGATGGGACGGCTGTTAAAGAAACTCCATCCGAACACCAGCGAACACATCCAACTGGAAGGCCAGATCAGCCACTTGTGCAGACCGAAACGATCTTTGATGGCACCTTCCAGAACATTATAAAGATCCGCAAAGCCACAGTCGTTAACAATGAAATGTACCTTTGGCTTGTACTTGAGAGCCGTGATCTCCATTGCTGAACCCATAGACTCTCCCTGAAGTCCCAGATAGATGTCGTTACCGTAACGCATGTAGGTATCTTCCACCACAGCCATCATATCCTTAGATTCCTTAATTCCCAGCGTACTGCAGGATTTTCTGTTCTTTAAGTTCTTGCCATGATAGCGGTCGTCATAGAGCACGCACTGATACCCCAGTTCCATCCACTTGTTCAGGTACTTTAACGATCCGTAATGAGAGGATGTGTAACCGTGGTTGATGATGATGAACTTTCTGCTTTCCGGGAAATCCCTGTTCGGAACGAAGTAAGCGTGAAGGATGTATCCGTCAAAGCTCTTTATCTCGTACTCTGTCACTTCTCTGGTGTCAAAATCCCGATAGAAGTTATGATCCTTTTCCCAATTTATGCTTCTTTCAAGCGAGTTCTTGGGCAAGGTCACGTAGCACGCGAAAAACAGGAACACTAAAAGCATTCCGATCACTATCACCGATGCAACGACCAAAGCTATAACAGCAGGTGTACTCATATTTTAACCTCCAAAACATTATATGGCGTATAGGGCACGTCCTTGTCATTCTTATCCGCCACGAAGATCTCCTTTGTAAACGGAGACTTGGCGGGATCGGGCGTTATCCTGTCGCTGTACGTCACAAATCCCATATTGTGATCGTTCAGCTCTGCCAAAGCTTCTTTGTAAAGCCTTTCATCATCCTTGATCAGCGTTACCGTCTCGGATGCGTTTAAAAACTTTGCGGCGTAATCCTTGGGCCCTTTAAGACGCTCAGTAAAGCATATGCCTCCTATATGGTCCGTAATCTTTGAAACATTGTGGATGTCGGAGCCGCTGGTCATCTTTATCCTGTTTCTCTTGGCGAAATCAAAGGCGTAGCAGTCGCTGTAGACGCGGTTTCCCGCATTGTAGCCTTCGAAGCCGTCAGCCTGATAAGGATGAACGTAAATAGCCTGTAAGTAGTCTCTGTCCCTGAAGGGATGAGCCTGGATCATGAGTCCGCCGATCTTGTGAAGCTCAGCTCTCAGCTCGTCGTGGCTCCAGATCATAATGTCGGGATGAGCCTTGAGCCATTCCTTATCCGGTCCGTAGATCAGGAACTCGTCCCCCTTGAAATTTACCTCCAATCCGAAGAAAACGTCAAACCCTCCGACCTTGTCCGCTTCCTCCTTGGCGTGCTCGTAGCCTTTACAGTAAAGCTCGATCCTTTCCTCCCAGGGAAGATCTTTCGGAACTCCGGAATTTCCGTTAAAGAAGTGGTCGGTTACGAAGATACCCGCATAACCTGCTTCTTTGTAGGCCTTGATGTAATCCTTTCCCGGTGTTGATCCACAGGCACTGGCTTCGCAGGTGTGAAGGTGTGTCTCGTAAAAAAATAAGTCCATTATTGCTCCTTCTACCCTCATTTTTGAGGGAACCGCCCTCTTTAATAAGAGGGAAACTATATTAAATTGATTTATTGATATATTAAAACACAGAGGTGATGCTTTCGCACACCTCTGTTAATTTTAACACAATTACATTTCAACTTCAATGTTGTAAATCATCTTTCCTTTTTCATAAGGTACGATGTTTCCTTCGCAAGCCTTGCCGTCAACGATCATCTTCTTAACGCCCTTTTGAGAGCCGTTGGTCTTCACCTTGATGTTGTAGGTGCCTTCACGGAATTTACGAACGATCTCGAAATCGCCGAAATCTGAAGGAACACAGGGGTCTATGCTTAGTCCCTTATGAGTCGGATAAATTCCGAGGATATACTGGGAGATGTTTACAAAAGTCCACGCAGCTGTACCTGTGAGCCAGCTGTTCTTACCCTGTCCGTGGAACTTGGCATCACGTCCTCCCACCATCTGGCAGTAAACGTAGGGTTCCGTAAAATGTATCTCGGAGAACTCTTCAGTGTAAGCGGGACATGTCTTTCTGTAGATCTCGAAAGCTCTGTCTCCTCTTCCCATAACCGTTTCCGCGATGGAAACCCAAGGGTTGTTGTGACAGAATATGCCTGCGTTCTCTTTGTACCCCGGAGGATAGGATGAGATCTCGCCCAGTTCAAGATGGTACCTGGTGTAAGCAGGCTGAAGGATCATAATGCCGTAATCGGAATCAAGCTTCTCCTTTACGGAATCAAGGGCTGCGAGAGCCTTACCGTTGTCTTTACCGATGCCTGCCATTACGCAGAATCCCTGAGGCTCAATGAAGATCTTGCCCTCATCACACTCGTCGGAGCCGACCTTGTGTGAGTAGGCATCATAGGCACGTACAAACCATTTGCCGTCCCATCCGTCCTTTTCAACGGCTTCCGTCATGATCTTTACTTCTTTTCTTGCTCTTTCGGCTTCAGCACAGTCGCCCAAAAGTTCTGCCAGTTCAGCGTACTCTTCGCCGTATTTTACAAACATTCCGCCGATAAAAACGGACTCCGCAACAGGTCCTTCACTGGGTCCGAAGGTCTGGAAAGATTCGCCGGGAACAGCCGAAAAGCAGTTCAGGTTCAGGCAATCATTCCAGTCCGCACGTCCGATCAAAGGAAGGTTGTGCGGTCCTTTGTGATTTATAATATAATCCAGTGATCTCTTAAGGTGCTCCATAAGAGTGGTCGCCTTGGTCATGTCGTTGTCGTAGGGCACGATCTCATTAAGGATCGAAACATCCCCGGTCTCACGAATGTAGGCGCTTGTGCCCGCAATAAGCCAAAGAGGATCGTCGTTAAAGCCGGAGCCTATGTCCGCATTGCCCTTCTTTGTGAGGGGCTGGTACTGATGGTAAGCAGATCCGTCCTCAAACTGAGTGGATGCGATGTCGATGATCCTTTCGCGCGCTCTGTCGGGGATCAGATGCACAAAGCCGAGCAGGTCCTGACAGGAATCGCGGAAGCCCATTCCACGGCCGATACCCGTCTCAAAGTAAGACGCGGAACGTGACATGTTGAATGTTACCATGCACTGGTACTGGTTCCAGATGTTCACCATGCGGTTCACCCTGTCGTTTGCCGATCTCACCGTGTATTTTGAAAGCAGCTCGTCCCAGTACTTTTTAAGTGCATCAAAGGCCGCAAAGAACTGCTCGTCTGTCTTAAATTTTGAAAGCATATCCCATGCGCGCTTCTTATTGATCACGCCGTAGCTCTCCCATTTTTCTTCCTCGGGATTTTCAATGTAACCCAGAACAAAAATGAAACTCTTTTCTTCGCCCGGAGCCAGCTTCAGATTGATCTGCTGGGAAGCGATCGGACACCATCCGGAAGCCACGGAGCCTGTCAGCTGACCGTTTTCAACCGCTTCGGGATTTGCCGCACTTCTCCAGTAGGCGCCGGTAAATGCATCGCGGGAAGTGTCAAATCCGTCGATCTTTGCATTTACGGAGTAGACAGCGTAATGATTTCTTCTCTCTCTGTACTCTGTCTTGTGGAAAATGGTGGAATCCACGATCTCCACTTCGCCCGTACTCAGATTTCTTTGGTAATTCTTCATGTCATCATCGGCATTCCAAAGACACCATTCAACGTAGGAAAACAGCTGCAACATCTTCTCGCTGTCGCTGTTGTTCTTTATCACGATCCTTGAAACTTCGCAATTGTCATTTGTGGGAACAAAAGTCGTGACATCAGCGGTAACATCATTCTTTTTACCGTGGAATCTGCTGTATCCGATGCCGTGTCTGCACTCGTACTCATCAAGCTCGGTCTTCACGGGCTGCCAGCCGGGATTCCAAACGGTGTTTCCGTCCTTAATATAAAAGTACTTTCCGTTCATGTCCACCGGGCAATCGTTGTAGCGATAGCGGGTGAGCCTCAGAAGCTTAGCATCCTTGTAAAAGGTGTAGCCTCCGCAGGTGTTGGAGATCAGCGAAAAGAAAGAATTGCTTCCGAGGTAGTTGATCCACGGGAGCGGCGTTTTTGGTGTGGTAATGACGTATTCGCGATGTGCGTCATCAAAATAGCCGAATTTCATAATAGGATCCTCCGAAATTTAATTGATCAATGTTGTTGTAATTGTAATGTCGACAGTATTGTCAGTTATTATATAAAAATGATTTAGCTTTTTCAACGTAAAAAAATGACTAAATATAGTATATTTTTTATCTCTTTTTAAGCGCAAAATAAAAGAACCGCTCAAGCAGGCATATGCCTTGCGGACGACGGTCCTTTTCGTTTTCTTATTGTTTGAGCGAAGCGGCAAACTCTCTGGGGCCTGCACCGTACTCCGCCTTAAAGGCGCGGTAGAAGCCGGCGTAATCCCCGAAACCGCAGCGACGATACACGTTGTTGGGCTTTTCGCCCTGAGCGAGAAGCTGTCTCGCGATCTGAACTCTTTTTTTCTGTATGTAATGGTAGACGCCTGTCCCCATCTGTCTTCTGAATTCGTGGCTCAGATGGTACTTGCTGACGTAAAGCCTTTCAGCCATGTCATCAAGGGAAAGTGTCTCTCCGTAGTGTTCGTTAACGTAATTGATGACACCTGCGACGAGAGTGTTGGTGTAGGGCTCTTCCTCAGTTTTTTCGGACTTTGAATCCGCAATACGGTTGATCAGAACAAGAAGTCTCACGATCAGGCTCTCCTGCATCAGATCACCGCCGTAGCCCTCACAGTCGGACTCGCGGTAAATGCCTTCCATAAGATTTCCGACCTCATTCATGTACTCGATGGGAATACGAAGCTGATTTGTGTAGCCCTCTCTTGCCGGATTCAGGCATTTTTCAAGATTTGTGGTCTCCGTCGAAAGTCTTGCGAGCATTGCGGGATCGATCCACAGAACGTAGCGCTCATAGGCCTCGGCATCGGACTTAATAAAGATCTGGTGCAATTCTCTGGGGCTGATCAAAAGCACATCCCCGGGAACGACTCTGTAAAGCTTTCCTTCTATCGAGTAAGTAACATCGCCCGAAACAAGAAAATAGATCTCGTAAAAGTCATGATGATGCAGTTCCACATTTTGCAGGTAGGTGTCACGTTTATGCTGGATCTCAAAATCCTTTCTGCACATGACCTGCCTCGGATTAAACGATTGAATCTTGGTTGCCATTTTAACCTCCGAATCCGTTAACTTTGATAATTATACAGGTATTTTTGTTTTCAGGCAATAATCCGATAGCAATTTTCACAATAATTTTTCACAAAAGTAACTATTTCATTTTAAAAAAAGAGGGTTATAATGTAACAAAACAACAATGCGACATAATGTATTTTTGTCGCTCAAATTTTCTTTTTCTCAAAAAGAGGACGATGAATATGAAAAAATTAAACTACGATACATTAAAAGAAAGCGGCTACAAGGGCTACATCCTTGAGAAAGCTCCCGAAAAGGTGCTTCAGTTCGGAGAAGGAAATTTCCTTCGTGCCTTTGCGGATTATTGGTTTGACATGTCCAACGAAAAAGCAGGCTGGAACGGCAAGATCGTTCTTGTTCAGCCCATTGCTAACGGACTCACAGACATGATCAATGCTCAGGAAGGCCTTTACACTCTTTACTTAAGAGGCAGCATGGCAGGAGAAAAGATCGACAAAAAGCGTGTCATCTCCTCCGTTTCAAGATGCTTGAATCCTTACACCTCCGAAGGCTGCGACGAAATGATGAAGCTCGCCGTTTCCGATGATCTGGAATATATCGTTTCAAATACTACGGAAGCCGGTATCGCTTACGATCCCGCCTGTCAGCTCAACGACAAGCCCGCTTCCTCTTTCCCCGGCAAACTCACTCAGGTGCTTTTTGCCCGCTTCAATGCAGGAAAATCAGGCCTTGTGATCCTCTCCTGCGAGCTCATCGACAACAACGGCAAGGAACTTTTAAAGTGCGTAAAGCAATACGCTTCTCAGTGGAAGCTTCCCGAAGCCTTTGTTAAATACATTGAAAATGATTGTCTTTTCTGCTCTACCCTTGTTGACAGGATCGTTCCCGGAAGGATAAGAGACGAAAAGGAAGTTGAAAAACTTGAAGCAGCTAACGGTTACCACGATGATCTCATCGATGTGGGCGAAGTTTTCGGTGTTTGGAACATCGAAGGTCCCGAATGGCTCTCCGACAAGCTTCCTTTCAAGAAAGCAGGTCTCAACTGCCCTGTTGTTCCCGACGTTACACCTTACAAGAAACGTAAGGTCCGCATCCTTAACGGTGCCCACACAGGCTTCGTACCCGGAGCTTACCTTGCAGGTTTCGACATCGTTCGAGACTGCATGCACGATGACATTGTTAAAGGCTTCATGAACAAGATGTTAAACGACGAGATCATTCCCACCCTTCCGCTTGACAAGAAGGATCTGAATGATTTTGCCGCAGCGGTTTCCGACCGTTTCAACAATCCCTTTGTAAATCACGAGCTTTTGAGCATTACATTAAACTCCACTTCCAAATGGCTGGCAAGAAACTATCCCAGCTTTGAGGAGTACTATGAGAGTAAGAAAGAGCTTCCCAAGTGTCTTGCCATGAGCTTTGCACTTTTGATCGCTCACTATTCAAACGAGATCTCCGCTTTGGACGAAACAGGCCTTCTTTGCAAGCGTCCTGCCGGAAACAACTACTACGTCAAGGATGACAGACCTGTTCTGGAATTCTACTACGAAAGAAGAAATGCAGATGCTGCTTCTCTCGTTCATGACGTAATGAGCAACACCTCCTTCTGGGGAAAGGATCTCACAAAAATCCCCGGCTTTGAAGCATTGACAGTCAAGAACCTTGAGTTCATCCGTGCAAACGGCGCTTCAAAAGCATTTGAAAGCTGCTTATAATTTTCCCTCCCCCTTTGAATAGCGTGGCATCTGCAATCGGATGCCACATTTTTTTATTTTTATCAATATTTAATGTACAAAAATAGGATTATTACGTATAATTTGTATAACAATCTAACATGAAGGGTTATACAGAACAGTTTCATTCAGGTTTCAGATTCAAGGGCCCACACTACCTTTAATCCCAGGAGGCTAAAATGAACAATTATTCTTATTATAACTACGATGCATCCGAGCATATAAAGTACGATAATCCGGAATTTCCGGTTTATGTTAAGGAAGAACTGCTATCCTACTATCCCGACTTTATAACGACTGCAGAATGGCACAACGACATGGAGTTTGATTACATCCTTTCAGGCAACATGACCTTTGTTGTAGAAGGAGTTCCCGTTCCCGTTTACGAAGGACAGGGCATCTTCATCAACAGTCACAGAGTAAGTCATGCTTTTAACGCCGAGAAACAGGAATGTGAGTACATTAGGGTTCTTTTGAATCCTTCCCTTCTCACGGCAAATTCCATGTTCGAAATGAAGTATCTCAAGCCGTTCACATCGGTTTACGGCTGCTCCTACGTTCTTCTTACGGAAGGCGTGTCATGGCAGGCCGAGATCCTTAACACAGTCAAAAAGCTTTTGGAAACAAAGGGTGATCGCTGGTCAGATTTTGCGATCCAGATACTTTATATGCGTGTGTTTGAATTACTCTACTTCAACACATCTTCTCACCCCACCGCAGCACCGGATGCTTTTGTTGATGTGTATGCCTTAAAGAACATGCTTCTTTACATTGTGGAGCATTACACAGAGAAAGTCACGCTCGATGACATTGCAGCTTCGGCGGGCTGCAAGAAAAGCAAATGTACACAGCTTTTCAAAGATTTTTTGGATACAGCGCCGATCAATTACTTGAGCAAATATCGCCTTTCGAAGGCACTTGGCCTATTAACGGAGACTAATCGCACCATTGCACGGATCAGCTACGATCTCGGTTTCAACAACGGATCAAGCTACTTCTGCGAATCCTTTAAGAAAACCTTCGGAATGTCCGCAGCAGAATACAGGAAAATTGCAAGGGCCCGCATGACTGAAACTGCTGCACCTGACACAGCTTTGGAGCTTCTCACCGATGAAAATCCGGTAAACATGGATGACATCTTTGAAGACGTGGGAGGTTCGGCTGAAGCAAACCAGTCCGGCATTTCATAAATTGTAAAAAAAGTACAGGCTATTGATTTAGCCTGTACATTTTTTTTGCATTCTCAAATGTGATATTTTCTATTTCTTCCGCTTTTGCACCTTTTATCTCAGAGATCGCATCAACAACATACCTGATGTTACCCGAGTAGTTTCTGCTTCCGCGTACCGGAACAGGCGCAAGATAAGGACAGTCGGTTTCAAGGATAATGTTTTCAAGCGGTGTGTCCGCAATGACTTCCTTAAGCTTTCTTCCGTTCTTAAAAGTGGAAACACCGCCCACTCCAATGAAGAATCCCATTTTCACGTACTCTCTTGCAATCTCGGTACCATAGGAGAAGCAGTGGATGACTCCGGGATTTTTAAAAAGTCCCGAACGCTCCTCTCCCGCTTCCTTAAGCTCCCTGTGATAATCCTTAAGGATCGCAAGCGTGTCTTCGGCCGCATCTCGGCTGTGAATGATCACAGGCTTGTTTTCTTCCTTTGCAAGAGTGAGCTGTCTCTTAAACCAGAACTTTTGGCATTCTCTGTCCGCATCCTCTCTCGAGTAATCCAGACCGATCTCTCCCACCGCAACGCATTTGGGCTCTGAAAGCCACATCCTGAGTTTTGCGATCGTGTCCTCATCCATGAACGGGGCGTCATCGGGATGTATGCCTACCGCGGCATAGATGAAATCCCATCTGCCTGCGAGAACCATGGACGAAGCGCATCCCTTAAAGGTCGCTCCCACGTTCACAACAGCTGCAACGTTTTCATTTTTCAGATTTGCCAGAAGCTCTTCTCTGTCTTCATTGAATCGCTCATCATCGTAATGAGCATGTGTATCGAATATCATTTATTTTGAAATGTCCTTTCCGAAGTATTTCTCGGAGATGGCGGTCAATGTACCGTCTGCACGCAGTTCTTCGATAGCCTTGTCGATGGCTTTTCTCAGAGAATCTGCCTTTTCACCCTTGGGCATGGGGATCGCCACATGTGAAGCTTCTTCGGTAAGAGCCGCGATCTTAAGTCCCGATTCCGGGTGCTCTTTCATATAATCATAAAACGTAACTTCCGCGTTCAGAGTCGCATCGATCCTTCCCGCAAGAAGCAGTTCAATTGTCTGATTCAGGTCGTCAACACCGATGGGCTTTGCCCCGTATTTCTCCGCCAGCAAGGCATATGTACTGGAGATAGTGTTGGCTGTTGTTTTTCCGTTCAGATCTTCAAAAGATCCGATGCTGTTGTCATCACCGCGAACAATGACAGCGGTTCTGATGTAACCATATGGAGTTGAAAAATCGTACTTTTCGGATCTCTCATCCGTGATCTCAACACCGTTGGCCATAATGTCGTATCTTCCTACTTCAAGTCCCGCAAGAAGTCCATCCCATTCGCCTTCAATAAATTCAGGCTTTACACCGAGTTTCTCGGCAACTTTCTCGGCAACCTCAATGTCAAAGCCCACCAGCTTGTCATTCTCATCATGGTAGGTCCAAGGTGCCCATGTTCCTTCAGTGGCAATTACGATCTTGCCTTCTTTCTGAATCTTGGAGAGCATGTCTCCGTCGTCTTTCTTACCGCATCCTGCGAAAGAAAGGAGCGATACGCCGGCCAAAAAATAGCCGATCAAAGCTACTAACTTTTTCATCTTTTTTCTCCTTTGAGATTTAATTGATCACGCCGAGAGAGAACTCAGGAAACTCCTGATCCTCTCATCGCCGGGATTCTCGAAAAATTCTTTGGACGAGACATCTTTTAAGATCTCGCCGTTTTCCATGAACACCACTCTGTCGGAAACATCTCTGGCAAAGGAAAGTTCATGTGTCACCACGATCATGGTGATACCGTCATTTGCAAGTCGCTTCATTACCTGAAGCACTTCTCCGATCAATTCGGGATCAAGCGCCGAAGTGGGTTCGTCAAAGTAGATGATCTCGGGATCCGTAACCAGAGCCCTTGCGATACCTACTCTCTGCTGCTGTCCTCCGGATAGCTGAGAAGGATAAAAATCGTATCTTTCGGAAAGTCCCACCTTGTCCAAAGCAGCCTTAGCCTTTTCAATCGCTGCCTCCTTGGGCATTTTCCTTGCAACGATCAGTCCTTCCGTCACGTTCTGAAGTGCTGTTTTATTAAGAAACAGATTATAATTCTGGAAAACAAAGCCGGTCTTTTTTCTGATGGCAGCCACGTTTTTCTTTGAGATCCCGTGAAGGTCGTACTCAGTTCCGTCAAAAGTCACGGATCCAATGTCCGCCTTTTCCAGGAAATTCATGCAGCGAAGCATGGTGGTCTTTCCCGATCCGCTGGGTCCCAAAACCGCAACCACATCTCCTTTATTGATCTTGAGATTTATATTTCTCAAAACCCAGTTTTCACCGTATACCTTGTTAATGTTTTCAAATTCGATCATATCGTCCTCTATCGTTTGCCGTATTTAGCCAGCTTCTTTTCGCACACGCTCTGAACCTTTGTAAGTATCGTGCAGAAGATCAGGTAGATCAACGCAACTTCCAGATACAGTGCAAATGGTTCGTAGGTCCTTGCAACTATCCTCTGCGTAGCCATGAACATTTCAAGCACCGTGATGTTGGCTGCAAGAGAAGTGTCCTTTACAAGGCCGATGAGTGAGTTGGACAGCGGAGGAAATGCAGTCCTGAAAGCCTGCGGAAGCACTATCCTTCTCATGATCTGCGGATAGGACATGCCAACGCAGTAGCCCGCTTCGATCTGCCCCTTTGAAACCGATTCGATCGCCGCTCTCATGGTTTCCGAATCGTAAGCTCCCACACTGATGGAGAAAACGATCACCGCAGCCGGGAAAGGGTTTATCAGTATCCCCAGTCTGGGAAGTCCGTAGAACACCACATAGAGCTGCACCAAAAGGGGAGTTCCTCTGATGATCCAAACATAAAACCTGCTCAGCTGCTTAAGTCCGGGAACCTCCGCCACCTGCACGATCGCAACCAAAAGGGCGATCACCATTCCTATGGCAAAAGAAATGATGGTCAAAGGAATCGTCATCTGAAGTCCCGGTATCAATATTTTAAGGAAAGAATCCGTTAGTATGTTCCAAAGCCGTTCTGTCATAATCCACCTTTAAATCTTTATGTTTTGCCCGATAATTTTACCCCATATGGCCGGATATAACAAGTAAAATAAAAATAAATTGCGCAAAATTGATTTTACGCAATTTATTTTGAATTATCTAAAATTTTAAGATCGTCTTGAACAGTCCGCGCTTTAAAACACTCATTCCGGTTGAGATCAAAGAGCGTTCGATCTGGGCCTTACGGCGGTCGGCTTTCTTTTCTTTCTTTGCCTGTTCCGCTGCCTTTTCCTTTTCCTTCTTCGCTCTTTCCTTCTCTTCTTCCTTCTTTTTGATCGCCTCTTCCTTGGCTTTCTGTTCCTCGGCCGCTGCCTCTTCCGCCTTTTTCTTTTCCTCTTCGAAATGCTTCGTCAAAGTCTCGTAAGCGGAAACCTCATCCACCGCATCATCGTACTTGTCCATGTCATCGATCGCCATGGAGATCTTTCTCGATTTAGCCGAACAAGCCGCCATCAGGCTCTGCGGGCATATGATCGCTGTACGCTCCACCATCTGCGGAACGCCCTTTGCGTCAAGGAAAGAAGTAAGTGCTTCGCCCACACCGAGTTCCAAAAGAACCTCCTCGGATTTAAAAGCGGGATTTGCTCTGAATGCCTGAGCCGCTGCTCTTACAGCTTTCTGCTCCGCAGGTGTGTATGCTCTTAAAGCATGCTGTACACGGTTTGAAAGCTGAGCCAGAACCGAATCCGGAATGTCCGAAGGACTCTGAGTCACAAAATATATGCCCACGCCTTTTGAACGAATGAGCTTAACCAGCTGTTCGATCTTCTGTACCAGAACCTTGGGGGCATCATTAAACAAGAGATGTGCTTCGTCAAAAAAGAACACGATCTTGGGCTTGTCCATGTCGCCAGCTTCGGGAAGATTTTCAAAAAGCTCTGCCATCATCCACAGCATGAATGCCGCGTACAGCTTGGGATTTTGAACCAGATCCGTGCAGTTCATGATGTTCACGTAGCCCTTGCCGTTTTCATCGGTGCGGATCCAGTCATGGATGTCAAGATCCGGCTCTCCGAAGAAAAGATCTCCTCCCTGGTTTTCAAGAGGGATCAAAGCTCTGATAACCGCGCCCAGAGACTGAGCCGTCATGTTACCGTAGGTAAGTGTGTACTCACTTCTGTGCTCGGCAACATAATTGAGAGTGAGCTTTAAGTCCTTAAGATCCGTAAGGATGAGTCCTTTGTCATCGGCGATCTTAAATACTATATTAAGAACGCCCTCCTGGATCTCCGAAAGTCCGAGCAGTCTTGCAAGGATCTCGGGGCCCATGTCTGAAACCGTGGCTCTCACCGGATGTCCCGCTTTCTGATACACATCCCAGAAGGCGGTGGGATAAGCCTTATACTCAAATTCATTTCTGATACCGAACTTGTCGATCCTCTTTTCCATTCCCGAGCTTGAAACTCCGGGCTCTGCAAATCCGGAAACATCTCCCTTTACATCACACAGAAAAACCGGAACACCGGCATCGGAAAAGCTTTCTGCCATCGCCTTCATCGTAATCGTCTTACCGGTTCCCGTAGCGCCGGCGATGAGTCCGTGCCTGTTTGCCATCGACGGCTCCATGCAGATCCTCTTGCCATCCGCAAGTCCCATGTAGATCTTCCCATCACTATACATAATCTTCCTCCCTGATCTCTTTATTTAATAAGGTTGTTTTCCTTTTTTTCTCATCTTTAAGGCTGCACCGTTTCTTTTTTCTTACCGCTGAACACTCTCTTAACGGGGTAAGTAACTTTCTCTTCCACGTTACGTTTTAATATGCTTTTAAGCACACCTGCAGCTTCGGAATAGGATTTGCGCCTGAGTTCCTTACGTGTCTGTTTTACATCCGCATTTAAAAGGTAATTCTTTGCGATGACCGCGATACGAAGCGTCATAAGCGCGTTCAAAGCTCCCTGTGTGGCAGATGCGGCGATGATTCCCAAAGTTTTGCTCAACGCACTTTCCGTAGCAAGAGGGATCATGTCCTCCAGGTCCATTTCCTCCAACCCGCCGGCAAGAAGCGTGATCGAAGCCACTTTAATGTACAGTCCGATAACCTGCGGAGTACTGGGTCTGAAGCCGCAGATCTCAACAATCCTTTTTAAAAGCGTATAATTGGCAGAGGCCATTCCAAGCATATCATAAACCGAGTTTTGTGAAACTGCGGTCACTACAAAAACTTTTTTCGCAGTGTCGTAGATCACACGGTTAACCTCGGGGCTGATCTTTCTGTCAAAAAACTCGATGAGTTTGTCGTCAGTCTCATCATTAAATTTCAGGAAGCCCTTTACCTGCTCCCTTTCTTCATCCGTGAGTTCCACATTTTTCAAAAGATTCCTGACCAGCAACCTGCACCACTTTTTTCTGGCACTGCCGTCTTCTCTGTGAAGACGATCCAGTGAAAACACCGGTGCGAAGAAAACACGCGCCATGGGGTAGATGATGCCTCCCCCGATAACAACAGCTACCAGTCCGTAGAATATATATTTAAAAACATCGCCGAACTCTCCCAATCTGTCTCCGAGAGCCATTGCGGAGCTGATCACCGACATAAATATGATCAGAAGTAAGGAAACAAAAAGGATCTTGTTCCAAATGCTTATTCTTTTACTTTGCATAAAAACCTCCGTTTCTAATAGTATAAACCATACAGATTATTTTTCAAGAAAACAATTTTTTAAAAAAAGTTGAAACCGATCTTTTCTTTTTTCGTGATTATAGGTGAACGGCAAAAAAGATACCGTCTGATCGATCACAAAATAACACACATACGAGGTACTTAATATGATTAGAAGATTAGGATTTATTGTTGGTATCGGATTTTTGATCCTCTTTGCTGCAAGCTCCACTGCTCTTGCAAAGAACAAAGACACAGCAAACGGATCAGCAGAAAATGAAAAAGCAGCAGAAACCGTAACAGTGGATGTTTCAGCTTTGGAACCCGCTGCGGGAGACATGCTTTCAGGTTACAAAGATGAAGATTATTTTAATAAAGGCGAAGATTTCGATACTGTAACCGTCGAGGTCTCCGACTTGGAACCCCTTAACGAGGATTGGCTCATCGGATACAAGGATGAAAATTATTACAACCGTCATTCTCAGCCCGAGTTCTCCCACAAAACGGTCATTGTTGCCGTAGACGAAGAGATACTCGACAATGCAAAGGTAAAAGCACTTTGCGAAAAGTACGGTCTGGACATTACTTACGATTACAACAATTTCGCAATGTATGCTCTCTCATCCGAAAATGAGATGTCTGACGAAGTTCTGGACAAGCTCATCGATGACCTTTCCAAGGAGGAGGGTGTCTTAAATGTTAGCAAGGATTACATCTGCTACATTAACTCAGATTCCGAAGTTTCTTCAGGCTTCGGTCTCTGCACTGAATAAGCCTATTTCCATTTTTTGTTCACATCCCAAGATAAAGAGGCAGTCGTAAAAGACTGCCTCTTTGTTTTCTTTCACGCTTCTGCTTTGATCACAGCTTTGCGGCCAGTTCACGTCTTACGGATTGAACCTTTGCTATCGCACCGTCGCATTGCTTCTTGGCATCGCTGATCTTTGACTGTACCCAGATGTCCATGATGAGTCCGTCAAAGACGAAATCCGCAATGGTAAGAAAATCATCGATGTGAATGGAACTGTATCCGTTTACGTCGCGAAGTTCCTTATCAAACCTCTGTAATGCGAACTTTGCTTCCTGGATCTCTCTTTCGGCTTTTCCCATTTTACTGTGTTTTACCAGTCCGGCGATGGTGTCTCCTCCGAAGATATCAAAAAGCCCCCAGTTCCCGGCGCTGTTAAGATAGTCTTTTGCCGCCTTTAAATGATACAGGGCTTCGTCAGCCGCATCGATGGCTTCTTCTATTTCTTTTCTCATTAAATCGCTCATTATTTATCCTCTCTAATGTTTCTCTTGTATTCCTTAATTTTTCTTGTCATCTTCTTTTTTCACGATGAAACTGTCCACTTCTCAGACAAGCTTTTTTGATAATGCTGTACCGTTATTTTAACATATATGTATTCCGGGTTTAAACAGATTTTTTTCCTAAATAAATGTGTTTAATTTGCAATTTCGACCATCTTTCGCCAAATAGAATAGGCAGATCGAATTCATATGCTATAATACAGGAGCGGTTCATCCGCAAATCAGATTCCATTTAGGAGAAAAAGATGAAGAAAAGTTTTTATGTATTGATGTTTACAGCTGTTTTGGTCATTTCAACAGTCGGAGGATGCGGAAATACCGATGCAGGCAATGTGGGCGAACCCCCTGTTGTCGAAAACGAGGCACCGACTCCCACAGAGACACCCACACCCTCACCCACTCCAACTCCGGAGCCTCTGCTTTTCATCCCCGGTGACAAGTCCTACACCACAACCTACGATGTGGCTCCGGGCAGCTACAATCCTGCGGAATCCCTTTCCACAAGAGCTTTCTCCGCCATCAAGACAGATGAGGGCGTTTTCCTTTCCTGGAGAAGCTTCGGAGATAAGGATGAGGTCTTTACAGTAAAAAAAGACGATAAGATCATTTACACAGGAAAACTCACCAATTTTCTCGATACAGAAGGGAAAGCTGCGGACAGATACATCCTCGGCTATTCTTCCGGAAACAATTCCGTTGCGGAAGAAGCTGTCGCATCCGCAAATCCCTATTTCGAATTTGCTTTAAACTATCCTTCGGATACGATCCTTCCAAACAACAAACATTCAAAGCATACAGCCAGCGACATGTCCGTAGGCGATCTGGACGGTGACGGACAGCTCGAGATCGTTTTAAAATGGGATTCCGAGGATGCTCAGGACAATTCAAAGGACGGCTGGACGGGAACCACAATACTCGATGCCTACAAGCTGGATTTTAACACCTCAGAAGCAAAACTCATGTGGCGTATCGATCTGGGAATCAACATCCGCTCCGGTGCTCATTACACCCAGTTTCAGGTCTGGGACTACGACGGAGACGGCTCTGCTGAGGTTCTTTGCAAGACAGCGGACGGAACCACAACCTACGACAGTGGATTAAACGAGACAGGTCATGTGGGTGTAACCTCCATGTCCGATCTCAAGACCAATACGACCAAGCAGGACAACGATCACAGAGATTACAGCGGTCGTGTTCTTTCAGGTCCCGAGTATCTCACAGCCTTTGACGGCAAAACCGGAAAGATCATCGACACAGTAGATTATGTTCCTTCAAGAGGTCCCGAAAACAGTAAGGGCGAAGCAGACATGAAGTCCTGGGGTGACACTTACGGAAACCGTGTCGATCGTTTTCTTGCCGCTACAGCCTACATCGATGAGGGCAGCCCCGCTGCCATCTTCTGCAGAGGCTACTACGCCCGCACCACTCTTACAGCATGGAAGCTTGTTGACAAAAAACTCACTCTCGCCTGGTCCTTCGATGCACCGAGCAATTCATTATATGCAGGGCAGGGAAATCACGGCCTTTCTGTAAATGACGTGGACAATGACGGCTTTGACGAGATCATCTACGGCTCTCTCTGCCTCGATAATGACGGATCCGTTCTGTACTGCACAGGCCTTGGCCACGGAGACGCAATGCATGTAAGTGACTTTAACAATGACGGCAGGATTGAAGTCTTCCAGGTGCATGAGTCAGGAAGCGCCAAGTATCACATCGAACTTCACGATGCTGAAACAGGTGAGATCATCTGGGGTGTAAACACAGGTAAAGACACAGGCCGCGGAATGGCAGCCGACATCGATCCCCGTTACGAAGGTGCTGAAATGTGGGCAGCAGTTAACGGAAACACCTTTGACTGCAACGGAAACGTGATCTATAAGGGAAAGAAACCTTCGGTCAACTTCTCTGTCTTCTGGGACGGCGACCTTCTGACGGAGCTTTTCGATCACACAAATTACATTCCCGAGGTTCAAAAATGGGACTACGAGAAACAGAGATCAAATGCTATCCTTTCAGCTGTGGGCACCACCACAAACAACGGTACCAAAGCAAACCCTTGTCTCCTCGGTGACATCATCGGTGACTGGCGCGAAGAGATCGTCCTTCGCTGTACCGCAGATCCTTCAAAGATCAGAGTTTACGTGACTCCTTACGAAACCGAGTACTCTGCTCCCTGCCTTCTCCTTCACAGAGCTTATCGCGAAGGCCTGGCTTGGCAGAATTCGGCCTACAACCAGCCCGCAAACCTTGAGGTTCCTCTTAAGGACTACATTTTTAAATAATTAACCGGCCATTATCAAAGGCTCCGATCTGTAAGAAAAATATAGACCGGAGCCTTTTCATTTACATCTATCCTTTTTTGTCATTATATGATATATTATTTATACCATTTAAATCCTTTTATTTTGCGTTTGTACGGATTTATGACAGTAAAAATATATATCATTATAGCATTTAGTGGTAACACTGTTTAAAGGAGAGATGCATCATGATCTTAAACGAGCACATTAATGTCCCCGCAGGTGGAAAATACGGCCTTTCCATTTGCTATTCCAATGCTACCGGTTCCGATAAAGAGATCATCCTATCAGCCGGCGGAAATGAAAAAGTCGTTCTGCTCAAACCGACATTAAATGAATTCACATACAATGAAACCTCGATCGGGTTCTCATTGCTTCCCAAAGTAAACGATATAACCGTTACAACACCGGATGATACACCAAAAGGCCTGAAGATCGATACGATCAGACCTTTTAGGATGTTTGAGCCGGAAGATGCAGAAATTAAAGGATCTCTGACTCTTGATGACTGCAAAAAAGGAATACCGGTGTTTCTTAATGATGGAGATGAGATGATCTTTAAGATCAGAGTGTCTTCTGCGGGAAAATATGCGATCAGGTTCCATTACGGTGCAATCGATACAGATTCAGAGCCGCAAAGTCTGACCGTCCGTGTTAACGACATAAATACGACTCATTATCTTGCCTCCCTTAGAGATTACAATGCAAGAAGTAACTCCCTGCTCAATGTTTCACTGAAAAAAGGTGTAAACATCGTAAGCCTTGTTAAAGGAGAAAACGATACCGGAAACATCATACTCGACTATCTCGGACTGTATGATCTTACACCGACCTATATAGGAGACATCTTCTATGTAAAAAAAGACATATCCTCCCCTGTTTTTGTGTGCGAGAACGCAGACGTGATGATCTCCGCCGAAGGAAGCAATTCCGTCAGGATCTTTGCCGACCCGTCAGGAAGATTCGAGCGAACCTATGCTTCTTTTACTGTGATCAACGATCTTCCGGCATCTGATTTTTCGGAGTTTACCGAGTCCAAAGAATATTACACGCTCAGTCTGAAGGATTTTTCACTGCGCATTTTCAAAAAGCCCTTCAGGATCGAGTACATAGATAACCGGGGTAATGTTATTGCGGCAAACGATCAAAGATCAATGGGATGGACGGAAACAGGCGAATGCTTTGTAAACAACAGAATCTTCCCAAACGAGCGTTTCTACGGCCTCGGCGAGAAGCTCGCAGGTTTTGAGCACACGGGGCAAAAAATGCAGATGTGGGCTGTTGACGCTTACGGCAATCCGAATGATTCTTCGGTTCCATCCTGGGAAAACGGTAAATGGTACATGTCGAACCCGTACTTTATCAGTAATCGAGGCTATTCGATCCTCTTCGACAATTCGTCTTTTACGGAATTTGATATGGGAAACACGGATCCGTCAATCTGCACCTTCGGAAGCAGGAATCCAAACCCCGGAGGCGATCTGATCTACTTTTTTATATACGGCCCATCCATTAAGAAACTGACAAAAACCTTTACAGATCTCGCAGGTAAAAGCTTTTTTGCCCCCAAATGGGCATTGGGAAACATCCAGTGTCACTACGGCTACACCCAGGCGGACATCGAAAGAGTCGCAAAGACCTACAGAGCAAATTCCATTCCGATCGATGTCATACTGTCGGATATAGAATGGTACGAGTACCTTTGTGCACCCACCATGTTCAGCAGGAAAAACTATCCCGATCCCGACAGGATGTTCAAAACTCTTTCAGATCTCAACATACGATACGGTCTCATCAACGATCCGAACGTTACCGACAGGGACAATAATCCGGTTTTTGAAGAAGGAGAGAAAAACGGTTATTTCGTTAAAGACATTACGGGCAATACCAAAAAGATAACCTGGCCTTGGGGAGGTCCTTCAGGTCTTGTGGATTTCTTTAATCCCGAAGCCTCCAAGTGGTGGGGTAGTTTACTTGAAACGATCCTTGACCGGGGAGTTTCCTGCATGTGGCTGGACATGAATGAGCCTTCAAAATACAATCCCGACTGGTTTTTCTGGAATGAAGAAGGTAAGTCCTACGGTTCCTTCAATGAAGTCAAGAATGCATATGCAATCATGCACCAAAAAGCTGTTTACAATAAGATGACAGAAGGCGGGAACAGGTCATTTCTTCAAACACGTTCGGGCTACTGCGGCACTCATCGTTATGCTGCGCCATGGACAGGTGACATTCAGGGCAGTTTTGAGTCCATGCATGAACAGCTCATACTCGGACTGGGGCTTTCGCTCACCGGCTACAATTACTGGGGCTTTGATATCGGAGGTTTCTTCACCTCACTAACCGACAACATGTACAAGCGCTGGGTTGAGCTTGCAACTTTTACACCGATCCATCGTTTTCACTACTGTGAAGGTGTCGAAGAAAAAGAGCCCTGGACTCACAATTCCCTTGATGTATCGATCAAATACATCAACCTGAGATATCAGATGATCCCCTACATGTACTCGATTACCGCGGACAGCATCATAGGTATCGGGCTCGAAGAAACCGGAAATTCAAAAGGAAGCGGTCTTCCCATAGTAAGGCCCATGCTTATGGAATTCCCCGACGACAGCGAAACCTACGGCATAGATTACGAGTTCATGTGCGGGCCTTCTCTTCTGGTCGCTCCCGTCTGCGATGATTCCGAGACAAAGCAGGTCTACCTGCCAAAGGGCATATGGTATGATCACAGCAATCCCTCGCGTCTGCTCAATGGCGGCAAGTACATTAATTACCCTGCCCCTTACGATGTCCTGCCGTTATTCGTAAAAGAAGGCTCGATCATTCCGAGTCAGTCGGAAAGACAATTTATGGACGATCCAAATGCTTCCGACACCATAACCTTCGACATCTATCCCACCTTGGAAGACAGTGTTTTCTCCTTCGTGCTCTATGAAGATGACGGAAAAACGGACAGATACACCATTGGCGAATACGCGCTCACAAGCATAAAGTGTACGGTCAGGAACAGCCTGAGTGAAGACCTGCTTGAGGTCGTTTTCAAGAATCGTACCGGTTTTTACAAAGACATCCCCGAGCGTGACTATATTATAAAGCTGCATTGCAGATCCTACTTTATGATGACGGTTACGAAAGATTCAAGAGTACTTAAAAGAGTTCACGGTAATTTAGGTTTCGCAAACAATTCCGAGTGTTTTCTGTTGGACGCAACCGAGCAAGTCTGCACAGTAAAGATCAGGGACAACGGTTCAGGATTTACTCTTCTCTTTGTGGGAAGCAGATCCTGCCCTCAAGAGATCTCATAAAAAAAGCAGTCGGTACATATCAAAGATATGTACCGACTTTTTTAAACATCAAGGACTTCTTTAAGCCTTCTTTCAAATGTAACAGGGAGTTCCGCATCTTCGATGATTTTTTCAAACTCTTCGGGCTTGCTTCTCAAAATTTTTCCGGAAAGCTCATCCTTCTTTATCGTTTCACATTCAAGGAACGTGATCTCACGCAGCAATGCTTCTCTCAGTTCTGTTTCAAAAGCTTCTTCAAAGCTTACTTCTATTTCAAACTCATCTCCCGCTTTGACATTCGTAATTTCAACACTTAAGCATCCGTTATCGTCTGTCAGCGCGTTCTGAACAGTCTTGTTCTTAAGCACGGTCACTTTACCCGACTCAATGTTTTTAAACAAAAGCAGGAAAGAGCGATCCTTTTTGTAAGCACCCTTCTCTTCTTCAGCTGCTCTTATAGTAAGCACCAGAGCATTCTCTCCGATGGATCTCATCGAGAAAAATGTATCAAACCGCGCTCCTTCAGTATCTTCATGAAGCACGTACTCTCCGTTACCGTTAAAGATCATGACCTCAAGTTTTTCGGGATTGTCCCACTCATTGCCGTGTCTTCTCGAATCGAGTACGAAAAAGCTTCCTTCTCTTGCAAATACCGGGATAGAATCCAGGTAGCGCACAGCTTTGATCATTTTTCCGCCTTTATGAACATCTCCGGTAAACAGATCCGTCCATTTGCCTTCGGGCAGCCATACCTTTGTCTCCGACATACCGTACTCTTTCGACTTTTTAACTACGGGAGCCACCAGAAAGTTTCTGCCAAACATGTACTGATCTTTCGCCCTGTAGGCCTCTTCATCCTTCGGGTACTGCCAATACATGGGCTCGATCAGCGGCTGAGCTTCATCTCTGGTTTCGTAAGCCGCGGAATAAAGGAAAGGAATCATCCTGTGTCTCAGTCTCAGGAATTCTTCAATGATCTTCCCCGTTCCGTTTTTATATGCCTTCGGCTCTTTTGTAAACGTGACGCTGTTGGAGCAATGAAGTCTGTTTATCGGTGAAAACACACCGAATTGAACGAATCGTACATTTAGTTCATTATCCTTCCCGCCGCTCATGTGCCCTCCGATGTCGTGGCTCCACCATGTGTAGCCCGCATTTGAGGCTGTGGCTGTAAAGTAGGGAAGGTACTGCATCGTATCCCATGTCACATGGGTATCTCCGGAAAATCCCAAAGGGTATCTGTGAGATCCTATACCGCAGTATCTGGAAAGTATCAAAGGCATGTGCTCTTTTCCGCTGTCCAGGCTGTGGTAATGGTTAAGCGCAAACAACGGATCAAGTCCTTTGATCTTTGTATTGCTGCCCTGCTGCCAGTCGATCCACCAAAAGTCAACGCCCTCATGTTCATAAGGTTTGTGGATCACACTGAAATAGGCATTAATAAAATTTTCGTCGGTAAAATCAAAAGGGATCTTTTCCTCCGTTGAAGGATCCTTTCCCATCGCCTCGGCAAATTCCGCATACATGTCTTCAAAGAAGCGTACACCGTCTGCAGGGTGCAGATTCAGAGTAACCATCAGGCCCATTTCATGCAGTTTATCAAGAAACCTCTTATGGTCCGGGAAAAGCTCCGTGTTCCAGCTGTACCCGGTCCAGCCATTGGCCCATCCGTGAAACTCGTCGTTTTTACCGTCTTCCGAAATGTGTTTCGCACGATCCAGACTGTAGGACCAGTGCCAGTCCATGTCCACGGTGGCTACCGAAAAGGGCACATCATCTTTTTCAAAGTTTTCCATCAGATGAATGTATTCTTTCTGGCTGTAATCATGGTATCTGCTCCACCAGTTGCCGAGAGCAAAACGCGGAACCAGGGGTGTCGTGCCGCAGATTGTATAAAGAGCGGCGACAGCGCCATGAAAATCCTGTCCGTAAGCAAAAACGTAAATATCGGTTTCTTCACACGGACGTTCCTTAAGAAGCCCGTTTTCATCAAATACAACAGACTTGCTGTCATCTACGATCGCAACGCCGTTTTCGGAAATCACACCCTTTTCGAGTTTAACGGGCGCATTTTTAAGGGTTTCCCTGTCCCACCAAATGATCCTGTCCCCATTACAGCCGTCAAGTGTCCTGTATGTTCCGAGAAGATTTTTTTCATCCTTAAGAAAAACCCGGGAGCCGTCTTCAAGAAAGACATAGGCATCTTCAAGGTTTTCGGTTATGGCAAGGGTAGCTCTTTCAGTCCTGATCACAGCTTTGTCATC
>JAILNG010000161.1 GCA_024691875.1 Lachnospiraceae bacterium
CAAACATGGTCAATGTGAAAGTTGCACAAAATAGGGCTCATTTTTTGTGCAACTTTCACAAATTCATCTTTGCTTCATTGTGTATTTTTGATTTTAGCATTTATAGAACACCAAAAGACGTGGCGAGTTCCGGGAAAACAAGGATTTTTCCATGAAAAAGCAGCGTATCGACGGAGAAATGAAGTAAAAAAAGCCAAAAAGTATGCCACAGCCTCTCATTTTTTGCTTCTGTGGCATACTTTTCACTTTTTCACTCTTTCAACAAAGTAAAAAACTATGCCACAGAAGACATTTTTGTCATCTGTGGCATAGAATCAGCTCTATGGATTAAAATTGTCCGAGGGTATGTAATTATCCCCGCAGCAAGGAAATTATCCCCGCGGCATGTAATTGTTTCCGCGGCATAGATTTACCCTGCCGCATTAAATCATCTTTTATCAGGTCATCCCTTTTCAAGCAGCGCATTGTACACATCCCGCTTGGAAATTCCTCTGTCCTGCGCAACGGCCTTCATAGCCTCTTTCTTATCCATTCCCTTATCTAGATACATTTGCACATGCTCTTCCAACGAAACATCTTCCCACTGTTCCCTTGCTTCCTGCTCCAACTCTTCAAAGGAGCGCCCGGCGATCACAAGCACGTACTCGCCCTTGGGCTCATTTGCGGTAAAGAAAGCTATGTGTTCTGAAATCTTCCCCTCATAGGAGCTTTCATGCTTCTTGGTGAGCTCCTTGGTCACGGTCATCTGCCTGTCGCCCAGCTCGTCCAAAAGCAGCTGTAGCGTCTTTAAGAGCCTGTGGGGCGCCTCGTACATGACGATGGTTCTTGTCTCGTCTTTAAGCTCGTCCAAAACACGGCGACACTCTTTTTTATCCGTAGGCAGGAAAGCTTCAAAGCAAAATCTTCTCGTGGGCAGACCTGACATCGTAAGCGCCGTAATGCAAGCACACGCTCCGGGGACAGATGTAACTTGTATGCCTGCTGCTCTCGCCTGCCTTGCCAGCTCCTCACCCGGATCGGAGATTCCGGGCGTTCCTGCATCTGTGATCACCGCCACGCTCTTTCCCTCAAGCATATATTTAACCAACTCTTTCGCCTTCTCCACCTTATTAAATTCATGGTAGGCGGTCATCGGCGTGTGGATGTCAAAATGATTCAGTAACTTGATGCTGTTTCGAGTGTCCTCAGCAGCGATCAGATCAACTTCTTTAAGAATGTTGATCACTCTGAATGTCATATCATCAAGATTTCCTATTGGAGTAGCACATAAATATAGCATTTTTTCTCTCCTTACAAGGTCAAAACAGCACATTTGCTGTATTTGAAACCGTATTTTACAGAAAATTCATTTTCTTTAAAAATTTAGCAAGTTTGTAAATTTTTTGTTGGACTTTTGTTGGACTTGGGATGGTAGAATGGCCTTGTTAGAAATTAAACCCCTCATAAGCCCAAGTCCTCGATCGGAGTTCCCCTCTCTGGTCGGGGCATTTTTTTGATATGCGTGAATGAATGATAAGCGGACAGGCGTAAGCAGATCTACGCTTACAGCCTGTCTGCTTATCATTTATGAGCCTAACAATAACGAGCAATTAGGTGCAACGCACCGTTTGCGAGTTATTGTTTAGCGATTTTTGTAAGCGCGTAGCGCGAAAAATCGCGTCACGCATATCAAAAACGAACCCAACAGTAATGAGGAAGTAGGCACGTAGTGCCGGATTCCGAATTGCTGTGGAACGATTTCGGGAGCGCGTAGCGCGTAGAAATCGTGGCATGCTTATCACAATTGTAGAGCAATTAGGTGCAACGCACCGGTTTGCGAAATCCTTCCTCCCTCTAAAACCCATACTTCTCTTTTATCTCATCCGTATATTCATCTTTTTCCTTATAGATGATCAGCGGCCTGTCCACCGTTATCCCACTTTTTCCCCCTTTAACCGCTGCCACGAGCACCATATTGGGCTCCTTGTCCGCGTAGGGGTACACTACTCTGAGTTCCTTCGGTTCCAGCTTGTATTTCTGCATCATCGCAAAGATCTCCGCCAGACGGAAGGGCTTGTGTACCATGTAGATCCTGCCGTTAGTCTTTAACACCGCCGATGCTTCCCGCACCACATCTTCCAGCGTGCAAAGGATCTCATGCCTTGCGATGGCTTTTGCGTCCTCCGGGTTTCTTTCCCCGTGTCCCGCAGTCATATAAGGTGGATTTACCGTAACAACATCAAAGGAAGCCCTTCCGAAAATTCGGGATGCTTCCTTAATGTCTCCTGTAACAATATCTATTTTTTCTTCCAGAGAGTTCATGGCAACGCTTCTTCGTGCCATGTCAGCACTTTCGGGCTGGATCTCCAGGGCAGAAAAATGCTGCGCTTCAGTCTTTGCAGACATAAGAAGCGGTAATATGCCTGTTCCTGTGCCCATATCCAGCACCTTTTCTCCCGGCTTGGCATTGGCAAAGCCGGAGAGCAGAACAGCATCCATACCGAAGCAAAATCTGCCTGTGTCCTGTATTATCTTAAGGCCGTTTCTTTGAAGATCATCAATTCTTTCCACTAATCAATCCTCATCCAGTCTCGATCTGTTTTCTTTTCTTTCAAGTGCCTCAAGCTCCTTGAGTTCGGAGGACTCATTTTCCTTGTTCTCCTTGCGCTTTCTGGGCTTGAATTCCAGATCAGCCGCATCGTAATCCTTGAGTTCTCTTTCGTCCTCACCGGTTTCAACCAGCACGCGGACCTTTTGTTTGAGAACGTAAAGGCTCTGAACCGTTCCCTTGAGGCCGTCCTTTGTGATAACGTGTTCTCCGATCCCGGGAAGGCGACTGTTCAAGTCTTCATATGCCTCCTCCTCGTTTTTAAGGCAGCACATGAGTCTGCCGCAAACGCCGGAGATCTTTGTGGGATTTAAGGACAGGCTCTGTTCCTTCGCCATTTTGATGGAAACGGGTGCGAAGTCCGCCATGTAAGAGTGGCAGCAGAGGGGACGACCGCAAATGCCGATTCCTCCGAGGATCTTCGCCTCGTCTCTGACGCCCACCTGACGCAGCTCGATCCTGGTCCTGAAAACGGATGCCAGATCCTTAACCAGCTCGCGGAAATCCACACGTCCGTCGGCTGTAAAGTAGAACAGCAGCTTGTTACCGTCAAAGGTGTATTCGCAGCCTATCAGCTTCATCTCAAGATTGCGGGCTCTGATCTTCTGCACGCAAGTTTTGAACGCCTCTTTTTCCTTGACGCGATTGTTGGACTCCACCATCTCGTCCTCGGGCGTGGCGATCCTCATTACGGGCTTCAAAGGCTGCACCACCTTCTCGTCCTCGATCTCCCTGGGTCCCATGACCACATAGCCGAATTCCACGCCTCTGGCGGTCTCCACGATAACATTTCCGCCCTGCTTTATATCAAGATCAAGGGGATCAAAATAATACACCTTTCCCGCTTGTCTGAATCTTACTCCGATAACTTTGATCATCTATGTACCTCCATTTAAGGCATATAGGTTCTGTACGCCTATGCCTTGTTTACTGTTTTAATTGTCTCTGAATGCCAGCAGCATCACGAGAAGTGCGCTTTCCACGTTTACGTTGGCCTTCATTCTGTCTCTGAACAGGGCTATGGCGTCCACCTTTTTCGTAATGCCCTCAAAAGTGAACAGAGCCGCCTGTCTGTAGAGCTCGCGCTGCTCCTCCTTAAAGTACGCGCCGTCGGTCCGATCCGTGGATTTCACCACCAGCAGATCGCGATACCACATTTCCGTGAGCGAAAGCCGCTCAGCGAGATTAGCCTTGTCCTCAGCCCAGTCTTTGGCAGTGGCGTAAAGCTCGCCCGCATCCGCGGAATCAAGCTTTTTCAGCACTTTGAGCACCTCGCCCTTGATGCCGGAAAACTCATCGGATGACGCAAATTCAATAGCCTTCCCCACCACTCCGTCCGAAAAACCGGCCGCAAGGTCCGCCATGTACTCGGATGCGCCGTGCTTTTCCATCAGCAGCTTTGAAATTTTGCTTCGATCAACCGCGCGGATGTTAAGGGAAATGCACCTTGAAAGAATCGTTTGAAGAAGAAGCCCGGGATTCGTCACAAGAAGCATGATCACCGCGTACTCCGGCGGCTCCTCGATGGTCTTCAGCATGGCATTTTGCGCCTGCACGTTCATCTTTTCCGCCTCGTCGATGATGTAGATCTTTTTCTCCCGTGCATATGGTTTGATGACGATGTCAGAATTTAACTGCACTCTGATCTCATCAACAGAGATCACATTGGGCTTTTCGTGGGTGATGTATTTGATATCCGGATTGTTACCGGACATAGCCTGTTTGCAGGAGCGACACATTCCGCAAGGCTCTGTGCCACCTTCTTCACATTGGATCGCCATGGCAAAGGTGTTTGCAAGCAGCTTTTTACCGCTTCCCTTTTCTCCGGCGATGATGTAGGCATGAGAGACCTTTCCGTCACGTATGGCGCTCTTCATATGCCCGACTATTTGTTCTTGTCCGATTATATCCTTAAAACTCATGTTAAAATGTCCAAAAGCAGTCCTCTGATCTCATCGATCTTGCTGAGGATCAGGAGGTGATCCTTTTCTTCTTTCAAAAGTTCTGCCGTCAGCTCATCCAGGTTCTGGTCGATCAGCTTGATCATTCCGTAAACCCTGTGTCTGCCTCTTTTATCCAGGAAATTTTCACGCTGAAATTTGTGAGAGCGCGAAACCACTTCGTTCATAAAATCCTTGATGAGGGCGCGATACTGCTTCATGTCACGAACGTCCATGTGCTTGACTATCTTCTTGCCCTCGTCGGTGATCTCAGCCACAAGTCCCGCCAGCTTTTCCTGCAGCGCAGTGTCCTCGATCTTACTCATGAGCGTAAACTCAAAGCCTTCCGCAGGAGCGGGGGCATTGGGCTTCACCTCAGCCATATTCACCTGTTGTGCTTGATTTACTTTGTTGATATCCATGCAACAATTTCCTCTAAGCAACGATTCAGATCATCATTGATGAACCGTTTTTCAACACCGAGTCTGTTGAGCTCACTTTCCGAAAAATCCTTTTCATCCGCAAGGTATCTTCTGCACACCTCAGAATAACCGGGCGTACCCTGTTTCTTTTCCCTTTCAATGGCGCGGGAGAGCCTTGTGTAATCATCTATGTAGGTGTAAATAGGAACGACCTTCTCCTCTCCGAAATGATTCCTGATCTGCTCATATCCCGCAAGAGTAGTGATCATCATGTAATCATTATTCTCAAGGTCGATCTGTCCGTCATCTGCGGTAAAGTACCACCAGGGACCGTAAACAGTATCGTATCTTCGGATCTCCAGGATCTTCCCTTCTTTCTGCATACGATCTTTTTCCGCAACGCTGACAAAAAAGTACTCAACGCCGTTAACTTCCCCGGGTCTGATGGGACGTGTAGTGTAAAGGATCACGTTCTTAAACCTCCCCTCAAATCTCTCGAGAAGCTTCTTGTAAACCGTGTCTTTGCCTGTCGCGCTTTTTCCCATAACCGCATATATCTTACCCATGATACAATTCTCCGATAGTGTGAAGATTAGCTAACGCCATTCTTTATGATAACATAATTCGCGGAAGTTGTCATCTGCTCTTCCAAAAAAGCTTATTTGAGGTTATTTTGAAATTTTTTTCATTTTCTTGAAAATTCTTGTTGACAAATGTTTTTCACCGTGGTAATATACCACTTGCGTTCGGCGAAACGCCGTAACGATAAGCGATATGCATCTCTAGCTCAGCTGGTAGAGCACCTGACTCTTAATCAGGGTGTCCAGGGTTCGAGCCCCTGGAGATGCACGTGGAAGGTTCAGTTTCGACTGTTAGATCAGTTGGGATTGGGCTTTTTTTTTACTTATTTTGCAATCGAACAGGCTGATCTTATCCCACAAAAAAATGTAAGCCCCCGATAAGGCTTACATTTTTTAATTCTTTCTATTTCTCAATCCGAATCTCCCAGCGCTTCGATTCCTTTCACATTTCCCATCTTCTTCGCCTTGATGTTCTTAACGAAGAAAATGAACACTGCCGCACTCAAAGCATATGCCAGGCAGGCATATACAGGCAGTGCCCTCCACGCCAGGCTGACTCTGAAGATCAATCCGATGAGCACGGGAGTAACCGTCTGTGCAGCCATGCTGGCTGTGTAATAGAAGCCGGTGAATTTTCCGATCTTTTTGGACGAGCAAAGCTCCACTACCATAGGGAAGGAGCAGTTATGAACAAGCGCCATTCCAAAGCCCTTAAATGCCCATACGGCAAAGAGTGCTGCGGGGAATGCATACTCTCCGTTTGCGCCCGTAACCTTTCCTGTAGGTCCTACAAAGATCATGCAGAGGATAGCAAGCATGGTCACGCAAAGACCGCCTGCAATTGTCCATTTACGTCCAACCTTGTCTGCAATATATCCTGCGATCGCAAAACCGATGACCGAAGCAGCGCCTCCGATGATCGTGAGATACATTGTTGCGCTGGATGCCGACTGAAGGTAGTAGATAACATAGTTTCCGATATAGGTTCCGATACCGTTGTCTGCCATGAACCAAAGGAATTCCGCACAGAGGATCGCGATCAGCATGTTTCTGTTTGCCTTGGACATG
>JAILNG010000062.1 GCA_024691875.1 Lachnospiraceae bacterium
GATCAAAACCGGCGGTGCTTGTAGTGAGAGGGAACAGGCCCTTGATACTACAACGCAAGGAGGATTTGATCATGCCACGTAAAAGAAAAGAGATACCGGAGCTGGAAAAGATGCTTCAGTACGGGAAGAAGAAATTCGTAAGATACGATGAGGGAGCAAAACTCTATTCCATGGGACTTCACTCATTTCAGGATCTTGCCAGGGAAGCAAGGGCAGTGTATCACGTGAAGCGTGTGGTGCTAGTGAACACCCAGATCATCGATGAGTATCTGGAAAGCTTCAGAGATTGAGAGGAAACTGCAGGCAGTGATGGAGCAGCTTCCCTCAAAAAGAATTTAGAGCGGGCGAAAAATCGGTTGACTTTTTGCCTGCTCTAAAGTATTATGATGGAGACAGACGGAGGTTTCGATAGACAATGGCAAGAACCGGTAGACCCAAAATGGATGATCCGCACAGCTACAAACTGACAGTGCGGTTCTCGAAAGAACAGAAGAAACGGCTTGAAGCCTATGCTGAGAAATTCTCTCTGTCGAAGGCGCAGGTGCTCATGAAAGGTTTTGATGAACTCATGGAGAGGGATGATGAGTCCGGAGAGGGCAAGTAAGGGAAGGCTGTTCCTCACTTCAGACAAAGAAAGTGAGGAGAAAGGATGGCTAAAACAAGAAAGGATTCTCGCGGTTATGCGCTAAAGACCGGCGAGAGCCAGAGAAAAGACGGGCGTTACTCCTATTCCTGGACAGACAGGCTGGGAGAACGCAAGGTAATCTACGCAAAGACGCTTCAGGAGCTGAGGCTTAAGGAGCGCAAGATCATCAGGGATATCGAGGATGGCGTGGATCCGCAGGCGGCTGACAGGCTTACGCTGAACGATATGTTCGATAAGTACATTGATCAGAAGTATGATCTGAAGGCTACCACAAAGGTCAATTACCAGTACACCTACGATCATCTGATAAGGGAGAGCTTCGGAAAGAACAAGCTCATTTCCATCAAATATACGGATGTAAAGAAGTTCTATTACGGGCTGATCCAGGATGACGGACTTTCAAGCGCCACATTGGATAACGTGCATACGGTGGTGCATCCGGCATTCCAGATGGCTGTGAGGGACGGGATCCTGAGGGTAAACCCTTCCGATGGCGTGATGGCTGAGATCAAGAAGAGCCATTTGTGGGAGAAGCCGAAGAGACATGCTCTTACGGTTCCGCAGCAGAAAGCATTCTTGGGATTCATTCAGGACAACCATCAGTATCATGGATGGGAGCCGGTCATCACGGTTCTTTTGGGAAACGGAATGAGAATCGGTGAGTGCCTGGGGCTTCGCTGGGACGATGTGGATTTTGAGCAGAGATCAATCAGCGTGAACCACAATCTCACGGAGAGGAATACCGGAAACGGCTCGAAGCATATCAACACGCCGAAGACGGATGCAGGCAAGCGGACAATCCCGATGATCGATGAGGTCTTTGAGGCATTCCTGATGGAGTACGAAATCCAGAAGTGCGTTGGATATCAGTCTGAGACGATTGAAGGCTATACGAACTTCATCTTTGTGACACAGGGCGGTAGCGTGATGAAGCCTGGAAGTGTGAATAGGGCGATCCGCATCATCTCGGAAGATTACAATGAAGCCGAGACTGAGAAAGCGAAGGAAGAGGGCAGAGAGCCGGTATTGCTTCCGCACTTTTCAGCTCATCATCTGAGGCACACCTTTTGCACGAGGCTTTGTGAGAATGAGAGTAATCTGAAGTTTATCCAGAGCGTAATGGGACATAAAGATATTCAGACTACGATGGATATCTATGCGGAGGCTACCGAGGAAAAGAAGCAGGAGATCATCGGAGGTCTCCAGGGGAAGATCCTTTAAGGAATGTTAAAGGGTCGGCAACATTGAAAAACATTGACAGAAAACGACGTGCCTTTCACTTGAAAAGCACGGGGCATACATACAAGAAGCTCGTTCGGGACAAAAACCGAAATCAAAGGCGTTTGACTACACTTCTGACCACAAAATAAAATCGGCTATGGACTTCTATGGAGCTTGATGGAGAACGGGGTCAGAGTTGTAAGGACTTGAAAGACGCTGAATGGACGGGTAAGGGTTAGACGGAGAGACGACTCCCAACACTTAAGAGTTTGAGCTAAGTTTAATAATGATACTTATTATTTCGGGCGCCGATTCCGGCGCCCGGAAATTTTCAAAAATCAAAATTCTCGAAGATTCAAAGTTTTCAAAGATTCAAAATGCCATTTTCGGCAACAAATCCACGTGTAAAACCAAATTTTGTACCCTAAAGCTACGAAAGCAAGTAGGTGGGGTACAGCATACCGAGGGCGACCATCCCCACCCGGAAGCTTTTTGTACCCTAAAGTTACAAAAGCAAGCAAATGGGTTACAGGCCCCGGAGCGAAACGAGCCCTGCCGGGAAGCATAAACACAGAATTATTACCCTATATGCTTTTGATTAGGCAACTGGGGTACAAAAATAAAAAAGGAGGAGTAAATTTTGGAAGAATTGTTAAAAATGATGAGGAACAGAGTGACTATCCTGAAAAAGGCGCTGGCAAAGGCGGAAAAAGAGGCGGAAAAGGCACGTGGAGAATGGCCTGAAGGATGTTTGCGGGTTTCGTATGGAAACAAAAGGGTGCGATTTTACCATGTTACCAACCCGGAGGACACAACCGGAGAATACATAAAAAAAGACAGGCAAAAGCTTGCAAAAATGCTGGCGTATAAAGATTATAACACGCGTTTCTTAAAACAGGCGGGCCTTGAGCTTTCAAGGCTCGAAACTTTGATCTCTCAGCTGGAAAATGAAAATGGCGATCTTGCATATCAAAATCTTTCTGCTTATCGAAAAAATATGATTTCCCCATATATAATGACTAATGAATTGTACGCTAAAGAATGGCTGGAGAAAAAGTACCGGTCCAACGAGTATATGCCTGAACACAAGGTATACGAGACGAAAAAGGGCGACATGGTACGCTCAAAATCGGAAGCCATAATTGCGGACATTTTATTTGACTTGGAAATCCCGTATCACTACGAAAAGTCCATAACATTGAGGACGGGCGAAGTCAGATATCCTGATTTTACATTGCTTAAGGTCAGGACAAGAGAAGAGATTTTCCTGGAACATTTCGGCCTATGGGATGATGAAGATTACAGACGAAACAGCATGCGGAAACTTGCTGAGTACAGGAATAACAGAATTTTCCCGGGAAAAAACCTTTTGTTTACGTTTGAAACGACGGATACTCCGTTGGATATAAAGGGAATCAAGGCTATGTTCAGGGAACTGTTTTTATAGATGCTTTTGGGACATTTTGAGTATATAGATATTATGGTAAAGGATTATAATTCAGGTTTTAATTATGGCATATTCGCCATAATTAGACTTGAAATAAAGAGTTTCAGGAATTGGCTTACTTGTATTAAGGAGGTATAGCCTCATGTTTGCGATAAAGGCATCCTTAAAGAATGTTAGGTGGCAACATGGACGGTGGGACTCACGAGTGGTCGATTCTGTTATACGTGCTGTTTAGGTTTAAAGAATACCTGAACAAAGAAATGAGATGAAAAAGCGCAGCCATGCTTGACTGCGCTTTATTATCATTCTTCACGTAGGTTCTGAGGATATTACAATTTACTTACAATTCTGTAAGGAAAGTGTAAGAGAAATGAATTGTTGTGCGAGGTAAAGGGTGGTAGGATAATATCATGCAAAACAAACAAAAAACCAATTAATAATATTAGCAGGAGACAGATCATGAGCAAAAAGATATTAGAGGTAATCAATGCAGAGAAATACTATGGTGAGAAAGGGAATGTTACAAAGGCCCTTGATGACATCAGCTTTTCCGTTAACGAGGGAGAGTTTCTTGGAATCATGGGCGCAAGCGGCAGCGGAAAAACCACCCTTTTAAACTGCATATCAACAATCGATAAACTTTCTGCCGGTAAGGTACTTATCAACGGAGAGAACATTAACGGATTAAAAGGCGGCAAGCTTGATGCATTCAGAAGAGATAAACTTGGATTCATCTTCCAGGATTTTAATCTTCTTGATAACATGACGGCTTATGAAAATATTGCATTGGCCCTTTCGATCCAGAAAGTCACTTCTAAAGAAATAGAAGAAAGAGTTGCGAAGATTGCGAAGACCCTTGAGATCACAGAGGTTTTGGAGAAATTCCCTTACCAGATGTCAGGTGGTCAGAAACAGAGAGTGGCAGCAGCCAGAGCCGTTGTAACAAATCCCGGACTTGTGCTTGCGGATGAGCCGACAGGTGCTCTTGACTCCAAATCTTCAAAGGCTTTGATGGAAAGTCTGGTGAAACTTAACGCTGAACTTAATTCCACGATCCTTATGGTTACTCACGATGCTTTTTCGGCAAGTTATGCTTCAAGGATCATCTTCATCAAAGACGGTAAGCTTTTTACGGAATTAAACAAGGATCCCGATAAGCCAAGAAAAGCATTCTTTGAAAAAATCGTTGAAACTTCGGCAGTTCTCGGAGGGGATGCAAATGAACTCATTTAAGATAGCATTAAAAAATATAAAGAAAAGCAGAAAAGATTATTCGGTTTATTTCCTGACCTTGATTCTTGGTGTGGGCATATTTTATATGTTTAACTCCCTTGACGGCCAGGGAGCCATGAACAGTATTTCAAGATCCACCAACTCAGCCATTCAGGCCCTTGTGAACATCATTGAGGGAATTTCCGTGGTAGTGGCGGTGATTTTGGGACTTCTTATTGTCTATGCCAACAACTTCTTAATCAAGAGAAGAAAAAAGGAGTTTGGTCTTTATATGCTTCTTGGCATGGGTAAGAGAAAGGTTTCCAAGATCCTTGTGGCAGAGACCGGCCTGGTTGGTCTTATGTCTTTGGCAGTGGGCATAGGTCTTGGAATCTTTGGCTCCCAGTTTTTCTCAATAATTGTTGCCAAGATGTTTGATCTTGATCTTTCGGAATATCGTTTCGTTTTCTCACAGACAGCACTGATCAAAACTGTAATAAACTATGTTGTCATCTTTGCGGCAGTACTTGTTTTCAATACAATTACGGTATCAAAATATAAACTTTTGGACCTTTTAAATGCCGAGAAGATACAGGAGAAGAACCTGTTAAGAAACAGCACTGTATCGTTAATTGTATTTGTTGCAGCAGTAGCTTTCCTGACTTACGCAAACATAAGAGTCTGCTTCTTCGGAGAGGACATAAAAAGAAATGAAATGATCATCTGTGTTTTGGGGGGAGTTGTTTCCGTTTTCGCCCTGTTCTGGTCAGCTTCAGGCTTTATCTTTGATGTGTTGAGGAGATTCAAAGGATTCTACTTAAAGAACATAAATGCGTTTATCACAAGGCAGTTTGTGGGCAATGTTAATTCATCTTCCGTTTCCATGGCGCTTATTTGTCTGATGCTTTTTGCGTCGCTGTTGATCTTTTCCACGGGATTTTCCCTCAGAAGCTTTATAAATGCCAAAATCGGAAACGGCGGAACACCTGTGGATGTGACCGTAAGATATGAGGGTGACAGCGCGGTAAGCGTGCTTAAAAGCAACGGTGTGGAGCCCTATGACATATTCGACGAATACCTGGAGATTCCGCTGATCAAATGCCCCGGCTCCGTTACCCTTGGCTCTCTTCTTGGGGATTACATTAATGAGGGTAAGGAGACTTTCAGAATGGCGGATTGGAATTATCCGCAAAGCATATTGAGTCTCAGCAATTACAATGAGATTCAGAAACTTTTTGGCAGGAAAGCGGTTAAGTTAGAGGAGAATGAGTACCTGATCATCTGCGACTTCCAGTCGTATGCTCAGTACGCAGACAAAGCTCTTAAGGCAGGAAACACTTTGACTATAGGGGAAACCGCTCTTTATCCCGCCACAAGCAAGTGCAGCGACGAGTTTCTTTTAATGAGTGGACTTGGTGCTAACGGAACCTACGTAGTTTTGCCCGATTCAGTAATCAAGAACAATCCCGATCGCTTTGAACCCTTCGCATCTTTCATGGCAGGAAATTATATCACAAAGGATAAGAAGGAAAGCTATGCATATGACGATGCTTTAAAAACAGGCTTTGGAATCGATATAGAAAATGATGATGAGACTTCCCTTGATATAATGGTCATCACCAAAAATGAAGTGAGAGATTCAGGAATCGGTAATACAGTTTTGGTAATATTCATAGTTTTGTATATCGGAATCATCTTTGTTATATCATCAGCGGCCATTATTGCCCTTAAGATCCTTTCTGACAGCATCGATGGGGCCGGAAAGTTTAAGATTCTCGGAAGA
>JAILNG010000192.1 GCA_024691875.1 Lachnospiraceae bacterium
CCTATCGTTTCCACGATTTCTGCAAGATCATGCAGGATCCCGTTACAAAGGTGTATTACAACGGCATACACACTCTGATAGAAAACGGGAAAAGAAGAAACGGTGAAGTCAACAAGGACATGTACGGCTACAACAGCGGAAGCATGATCCTCGTTGATCTTGAGCTCTACAGGATCACAGGAGAAGAAAAGTACCTTGAAGACGCGAAAGCAACTTCGAAGGCTGCCTATGATGCGTTCCTCAGAAAGGACGAAAAGAGCGGGAAACTCTATTTCAGGGATTTCAGATGGTTTACTGCGATCCTTGCGGAAGGCTGGAGCGCACTCATAGAGCTCGGATGCGAAAACGAGAAAGAGTATATGAAGGTTCTGGGAGAAAGCATCGATGATGCAGTGTGCTTCATGAGCCCCGAGGGGCTTCTCCCCCACGACCTTGTCTGCGGTTACAGGGACAACAATAACGATGATCGCCTGCTTTTGACCCACAGCGCCATCGCGGAGATCGCTGTACTTTGCACAAAATAAAGCTCGTGACAGAGAAAAATCCCCCACCTATGCCTTCACGGCTTAGGTGGGGGGGATTTTTGTTATCAAAGACTGCCTGCCCTGCGTATTCCGCCTTGAAGCTCTTAATGATCTCATTGATAAGAACCTCGTCTTCAGCGGCTCCCCAAACTTCAAGGGAGACGGTTTCAATAAACGCCAAAATATTGATCTTTTCTTTATTTTTATTAAATAATTGAACATCTTTTGAAACAAAATCTTAATCGACAAAGAAAGAAACATATATTATAATCGGGAACATGATTAACGTATGGATCGTGGAAGACGAATCTTCCCAGGCGGAGATAATAAAAGAATATCTGGATAAATATGCGGCTGCCAATAATGTCACTTTCTCAGTGACTGTTTTTTCCGACGGCCTCGATGTTGTGGAGCGCTATGACGGAACCCCGGACATAGTTTTTCTTGACATACAGATGAAGCATATGGACGGAATGACGGCAGCAAAGCGCATACGGTCGGTGGATGGGGATGTGGTGATCATCTTTATTACATCCACGGTTCAATATGCGGTTCAGGGCTACACAGTGGATGCTCTGGGCTATGTTTTGAAGCCCGTGCCCTATACCGCCTTTTCCCAGCTTCTTACGAAAGCTGTTTCAAGGATTGATAATAAAAGGAAGAAAAACTACATCAAGATCACCGTTAAGGACATGCAGCTTAAGCTGGACTGCGATAAGATCCTTTACGTGGAAAGCATGAGAAACAATGTGGTTGTTCATACAAGCGAAAAAGACTATGTGACCGTAGGACCACTGAAAAGATTCGAAGAGCTTTTGGGCGCACACGGTTTTTCAAAGTGCCACAACGCATATATCGTCAATCTTTCTCATGTTCAGGCGGTCCAGAAGGAAGAAGTGGTTATGACCAACGGTGTCAGACTTCCCATCAGCCGTATGAGACGAAAGGAATTTATGGCTGAGCTTACGGAGGGAATTCTATGAATGTGCTTGATTTTCTGATTCCCGATAACATTCAAGATACACCAAGGCTTTTTACAGGCATAGCGGAATGGGCTGCGGTGTTCGGAACGGTGTTCGTATATAAAAGAAGGCTGAAGGGATGGATGCTTGCTCTGATATGCTTTCAGTTTCTGGTGCTTCAGACAGGCTTTCAGCTTTGGGCGGGAACTGCGCCAATATCCCTTTGGATTCCCAATATGATCATTTCCGTGCTGCTTATGTTCTTCTTTTTGAAGCTGGTGCTGGATCTGCCCTTGGGAGATCTTGGTTTCCTTTGCATACAGTCATTTTTGCTGGCGGAATTTGCCGCCTCCCTTTACAGACAGCTGTACGTGTGGTTCGCCGGAACCTTTATGCGTTCCGTCACAGCATCGGTTATAATGATGGTGTTTGTTTATATGGCCGTTTTCCTGGCCTTCCTTAACATAGACAGAAAAAATGCATCCCTGGGCGAAAACCTGAACATCAGCTCCAGAGATTTTATCTCTGCGCTGGCAACGGGAGTGGGAGCCTTTTCACTTTCAAATTTAAGCTTTATCTGGTCCGACACGCCGTTTTCTGCAGACTCCAACGGACTTCTTTACGTCAGAACGCTGGTGGATTTCGGAGGACTGCTGATGCTCATGACTCAGAAGTTCAGGATCAACGAAACAGCCATAGCTCGTGAAAATGCGGCCATAAATCAGCTTTTCAGGCGTCAGTACGAGCAGTACAAGCTTTCCATCGACAATTCGGAGCTTCTCAGAATGGAGATCCACGATCTGAAGCACTATCTCGTAGCTCTTAAAAATGAGGATGATCCTAAACGCCGCCGGGAGTATCTTGACAGTATCGAACAGGAAATCGCCATTCAGGAGGTTTTTCAAAATACCGGAAACAAGGTTCTTGATGTAATTCTCACCAATAAAAGCCTGACATGCAAAAAGTCGGGCATAACGCTGCATCCCATGATCGACGGCAATCTTGTTCAGTTTATGCACGTGCGGGACATCTGTGCCCTCTTCGGCAATCTCCTGGACAACGCCATTGAAGCCGTCCAGCAGGTCAGCATTCCGGAAAAAAGGATAATCACTCTGACTGTTAAGAAGAAAAACAATTTCATTATTATAGAGTGTGAAAATGCCTGCGAACGTGATCTTGGTCTTTCGGGAAGAAGCTTTCTGCCCAAGACCACAAAGGGCGACAAGACCGTCCATGGCTACGGCCTTAAAAGCATGCTCAGGATTGCGGAAAAATACGGCGGATCCATGACCATGTCCCAGGGATCGGATGAGAGGGTCACCACCAAAGTCCTGTTGCAGAACCCAGAGCAGATTTCTTCCTGACGCGCCAGTTGTCCTTATAAAATTGCCGATTATCCCTTTGGTAAACCAAAGGGATTTTTTCATGTTATGTTTTTACTACCAAGATATGTTGGGAAAGGAGTGTTAATTTTTTTATGACATGTTTCAAACGAATTTCCGGATGGTGGATGAACAACTGGAAAGGCTTTGCCGAGAAGCATCCCAAAGCCGCAAAGTGGATTTATCAGATATTTTTCTTCGTGGTCTTCAGTGAAGGGGTAACAATCTTTCAGTATCTCTGGTTTTGGCTCATGCCCAAGGTTCTCGGGATCGGGCTTGCGGGCACAGAGTTCCAGTGGCCTGTGGTTCACATGAACCTCCTGGGTACGGAGTTTGACTGGTCACTACTGGGCTATGAAGTCCTCAGAAACAAAGCCGGTGAAGTGATCATCGGAGGCGGCCTCGGCTACTTCATTGCATATGAAACGGGAACTTTTCTTGCACAGTGCATAAACTTTCCTCTCCAGAGAAACATCACCTTTAAGAGTAAAGGAAATCCCTGGTATCAGGCTTTTTGGTATTTCATCGCCTGGGTGATCATTTCCCTTATCTGTGCGGCGATCAACAATCTGTGGATCCCTGTGGCAGCCGAACATGTTTCGCCTGCTGTTTACAACCTGCTTGTAATGTTCATCACGGGAGGAATTTCCATGGCGGTATTCTTCTTCGTGTTTAAGATCATCTTCCCGGAGGGAGAAGCAAAAAAATGAAGGATTTCGAATTAATTAAAAAGCTTACGATCGAAGAAAAATGTGCACTTCTTTCAGGCATGAACGAATGGATGTCCCGTGACATTAAAAGACTCGGGATCAAATCCGTCAGATTTTCCGACGGGCCTCACGGGCTGCGACGTCAGGGTGATACCGGCGATCATCTGGGGCTCTGAAATTCCCTGCCCGCTACATGCTTTCCTACTGCTGCCACGGTTGCATCATCATGGGATGAAGCACTGGGTGAAGAGATCGGAAAGGCCCTGGGACAGGAAGCGTCCGCTCAGGATGTTAACGTGCTCCTCGGTCCCGGCCTCAACATTAAAAGAAGCCCTCTATGCGGCAGAAACTTTGAATATTTTTCCGAGGATCCCTATCTGGCCGGTAAGATCGCTGCTTCCTACATAAGGGGAATCCAGTCGCAGGGCGTATATGCCTGTCCGAAACACTTTGCGGTAAATTCCAGAGAGTACCGCAGAATGGCCATGAATGCAGTGGTGGACGAGAGGACGCTTCGCGAGATCTACCTTACGGCTTTTGAAATCGCCGTAAAGGAGGGACATGCGGGAGCAATAATGTCATCATACAACATGGTGAACGGGACATATGCAAACGAGAACCGTCATCTGTTAAAGGATATATTAAGGGATGAGTGGCAATATAAGGGAATTGTGGTCACAGACTGGGGCGGAAGCAATGACCATGTTGCAGGCGTAAAAGCCGGTTCAACCGTGGAAATGCCGGCTCCGGGCCTCGACTCCGCAAGACAGCTTCTTGCCGCGCTGCAGGACGGGCGTTTGACTGAAGAAGAGATCGACGAAGCACTTCTTCCTCTTCTTGAAGCAATCAGCTTCTTTGGTGAGCAAAAAAAAGCGAAAGGCATAGATTTTGAAGGCCATCACAATCTTGCCCGCAAGGCTGCCGAAAAGAGCGCGGTACTCTTAAAGAACGAGGGTTCTGTTCTCCCGCTTAAGGAAGGCACAAAGGTTGCCGTAATCGGTGATTTTGCCTTTGAACCCCGTTATCAGGGAGCAGGCTCTTCCGTTGTAAATTCAACAAAGGTCGAATCTGTTATTTCCGTGCTGTCCGATTACAGTCTTGACATCGTCGGTGTCGAGAAAGGATATGCACGCACCGGCAAAAAAGCAGATAAGGGAACGGCAAAACGCGCCCTTGAACTTGCAGAAAAAGCCGATGTGGTGCTTTACTTCTTTGGCCTGGATGAAATCAGCGAGACCGAAGGGGCGGACAGACTCAATATGAGGATCCCCAAGGCTCAGATCGAGCTGCTTTCGGATCTCTCTTCGGTAAACGAGAACATCGTGGGCGTTCTTTCAGCCGGAAGCGCAGTGGAAACGCCCTGGATCGCCAATGTAAAAGCACTTCTGAACGTCCTTCTTACGGGACAGGCGGGAGCCACCGCAACCCTCGACCTCCTCACGGGAAAGGCCAATCCTTCGGGAAAACTTGCCGAGAGCTGGCCCATCATGTACGAGTCCTGCTCCGTTGTAAACTATTCCGGTACCAATACCGGAAATCTGGAATACAGAGAGGGTCCCTTTGTCGGCTACAGATACTACGACAAGGCGGATCTTGATGTACGTTTTCCTTTCGGATACGGCCTCTCTTACACCTCTTTTGAATATACAGATTTAAAAGTCGGAGAAACGGGAGTTTCCCTTAAGGTAAAGAACACCGGAAACTGTTCGGGGCGTGAAATTGTACAGCTTTACATCGGAAAGAAAGCCACGGGGATCATTCGCCCCTTGAAAGAACTTAAGGGCTTTAAGAGTGTAACCCTTGCCCCCGGCGAAGAAAAATCCGTCGAAATCCCTTTTGATGACAAGACGTTCAGATACTTTAACGTAAAAACCGGAAAATGGGAAGTCGAAGGCGGAGACTACGAGGTTCTTGCAGGAGCTTCCTCAAAAGACATACGGCTTACGGGAACCATTAATAAAACCGCAACTTCGGACGTACTCCCCTGCGGCATCAAGGAACTTCCTTCCTACACCACCGGAGATGTGACCGATGTTTCCGATGAGGAATTCGAAAAGCTGCTTGGCACAAAGCGCCCTGAGGAGCATTCCGGAGCTTTTGAGATCAATGACGCCTTCTGCCAGATGAAACACGTCAAGAGCGGACTGTTCCGCCTGGTTTACAGGATCCTTGACAATATGGTAAGGAAATCCGAACAGCAGGGCCGTCCCAACCTCAACGTCCTTTTCATCTATAACATGCCGATCCGTGCCCTTTCCAAAATGAGCGGCGGAATGATCTCATACGAAATGAGCGAAGCTGTCGTATCCATGATAAACGGGCATTTCTTCAGAGGCCTTGGCCGCTTTGTTTCCGGTTTCTTCAGGAACAGAAAGCTCAACAAGGCATATGAAAAGTCTCTGAAAGAGGCTGAATAATAACTGTTATTGTAAACAAAAGACTCCCGATCATGAAGATAATCGTGATCAGGAGTCTTTTTTCTGTGAATATAGTTTGTAGTATAAATTAGAGATTGTCATATTCGGCATGCTCAATAATCAAAGCCATATCTCCCAAAGCATTCTGAATTTCATTTCGGATATCAATAAAGCATTGAGGCCATGTATCATTATATGGTTGTACAACTACATGTTTTGCAGCCATCTAAAACTTCACTTTCCTACCAGTTTTAGAAATT
>JAILNG010000196.1 GCA_024691875.1 Lachnospiraceae bacterium
GAAACCGATCTTCGATACACCAACATTGAGATAGTGAATCGTTACAAGGGCGTCACAAAACAGATCCAAAACGGAAGAGAGGTCTTCATTGTAAAGATCCACGTGAACGGAGACATCATCGTGGGCAGGTACAATGATGAAGTGACGGCTGCCGCAGCTTACAATAAAGCGGCGATTCTTTTAAAAAGAAAAGGTGTTCGGATAAATTTCGGTCAAAATTATCTTGACGGAATCTCAGAAATAGAGTATGTTGCACTATTAAATAAGGTTCGTGTTTCGGAAAGCATCCGAAATTTCGTTCCGGATGAAAGGACAAACTTATGAAATATCTCTCCACAAGAAACTCCAAGATCAAAGTTGAGGCTTCGGAAGCCGTTCTTAAAGGCTTGTCGGAGGACGGCGGTCTCTTCGTTCCCGAAACGATGCCTGTACTTAAGAAAAGCCTTAAGGAACTTTCTTCCATGACTTACAGGGAAGTTGCCTACGAGGTAATGTCTCTCTTCCTCACGGATTACACAAAGGAAGAGCTTACTGCATGCATCGATGCAGCCTACGATGAAAAATTCGAAGTGCCCGACATCGCGGACCTTCACAAGGCAAACGGAGCATGGTTCCTTGAACTGTGGCACGGCAAGACCATTGCATTCAAGGATATGGCACTCTCCATTCTGCCTCACCTTCTTACAACAGCGGCAAGGAAGAACAATATAAAGGATGAGATCGTCATCCTGACCGCTACTTCCGGAGACACAGGTAAGGCTGCTCTTGCGGGCTTTGCGGATGTTCCCGGAACAAGGATCATTGTTTTTTATCCCAAGGACGGCGTCAGCCGTGTTCAGGAACTTCAGATGGTTACGCAGAAGGGTAAGAACACAAAGGTCATTGCCATCAAGGGCAATTTTGACGATGCTCAAAACGGCGTTAAAGAAATGTTTAACGATAAGGAACTTGCAAAGAAGCTTTCCGATAAGGGACTTCGTTTTTCTTCGGCAAATTCCATAAATATCGGCCGTCTGGTTCCTCAGGTGGTTTACTACGTATGGGCCTACGCAAAGCTTCTTGCCAAGGGCGAACTGAAAGAGGGAGAGGAGATCAACATCACCGTTCCCACCGGTAACTTCGGTAACATTCTGGCGGCATATTACGCAAAGCAGATCGGACTTCCGGTTAACAAGCTGATCTGTGCGTCCAATGACAATAAGGTCCTCTATGACTTCTTTAAGACGGGAACCTATGACAAGAACCGTGAGTTCATTCTCACCACATCTCCTTCAATGGACATTTTGATCTCTTCAAATCTTGAGAGATTGATCTACCATTCGGCCGGTAATGATTCCGATAAATGCGCGGAACTCATGAAGGAACTTAAGACCACGGGAAAGTACACCGTTACTTCCGAAATGAGAGAAAGAATGAAAGACTTTACAGGCGGATTTGCTGTTCAGAGTGAAGTGTCCGAGATCATTTCAAAGATATATAAGAATGACGGCTACACCATCGACACTCACACCGCAGTCGGAGCTTTCGTTGCGGACAGGTACAAAAAGGAGAGCGGAGACGATCATCTTACCGTCATTGCGTCTACTGCCAGTCCTTACAAATTTTCGCGTGCGGTTGTGGGAGCGATCAAAGAAAAGGAATTTAAAACAGAGGATGATTTTGCTCTGATCGACATGCTGAAAGAGCTGTCGGGACTGCCTCTTCCGTGTGCCGTGAAAGAGATCATGGACGCTCAGATCCTTCATGACACAGTCTGCGAAAAAGACAAAATGAAATTTGAGGTCGAAAAGGCTTTGAGTTTATAAAAATTTTATAGTAAAAGATAGCATTTGCAACAATTTGCCCGTTATGTGACACAAATTTGACACATTTAATCGGTAAAATCGGGGCAGGTCTGTTACAGACAGGAAAACGCGGAGTTACGACACGTGTCACATCCTTACACGACTTCACGAATGACTTCTGTAATCGGCACAAAACATTCCGGCCAAAAAGGTTGAGATAAAACTCCGGCCGACGAATCATACAGCACAAGAATAAAACTTGCGTTCCCTTTGAGAAATCGGTATTTATCACGATCGGTTTGAACGGAGGGCGAGATGAACCAGAGTCGTAAGGACAGGCCTGAAGATTCATTCGGGTCGAGATCCGGGGGGACTTCATGCGTCAGTTCATATGACGGATTTCACCTCGTCGTAACCATTTATTCTTTAAGGAGGAAGAAATAATGAAGAGTTTCTTTAAGAAGCTTTCCTTAGTTCTCGCAGCAGCTATGGTTATCACCATGCTTCCTTTGCAGAGTGCTAAGGCAGTCACCAAGGTCAACCTCGGTGTTGATGCCACTAAGGCAGCAGCAGGCGAGACAATTGAACTTGAAGTTGGCGCTACTCAGAAGATCGGCTTCTACGGTGTTGCAAACTACAACACAGCAGGTGCCAAGACAAAGGCTTGGAAGAGTGATAATACTTCCGTTGCTACAGTTTCAAACGCATACGTTAAGGCTGTAGCTCCCGGAACAGCAAACATCTCTTTCACTTGCACAAACAACGGTATTGACTATGCCGGAACAGTTAAGGTTGTAGTTATCGATCCCAACGCAAAGTCAACAATTTCCGCTAAGCAGACAACATGGCAGACAGTTGTAGTTACATTCGCTGACGAAGCTGCTGCAAAGGCTGCAAAGGATGGTGTTGTTGTTGAGAGAGTTAAGACAAGCTCCAAGGGAACATTCTATCTCAATGTTTCCGCAAAGCCTGCTGTAAAGGACAACACTCTTGTAATCGAGCCCCTTTCAAACGGCGTTACTTATCGTATCACCGTTCCCGGAGCAACAAAGCCTTTCGAGATCACAATGAACGTTGGCGCTCCTGATTTCGTAGACATTAGCTACGGCACGGTTTACATGAGCTCTGAGACAAAGACCGACATCACCGGTGAGTCTCTCAGAAATCCTCTTGTAACTCCCGAAGTAAAGGTTTATGATGCTAATGGCATCGTTGTTCAGACAGAAGCTAAGGGCTTCAAGTTCAGCACAGACAAGACAGCCAACGTTGGTAACCCTGTATTCAATACAACAAAGGGTACCATCAGATTCAATAAGCTCGAGTCTTCTTGCTACGTTAAGGTTGTTTACTCTTACAAGGATGCAAACGGCAAGACAATTACACTTGACCCTGCTGAGACAACAGTTAGCCCTGTTAATTATGTAGCTCCCAACCTTCAGGGCTTCGTAGAGAAGATCACCCTTGTTGAAAAGGATGCAAAGGCTGACGAGATCGTTTATCCTTCAGATTACAACTACACCGCTGAGATCGCTGTAGAGCAGGAACTTGCTCTTGCGTTCTACTTCGAGACTCCTGAGGGAACAAAGTATGCTCCTGACATTGTTAAGAGCACAGTCATCAACTCCAAGAATGAGAAGACAATGCTCAACTGCAAAACAAACGGAGCAGCTTACAGCTACTATGTAGTAAAGGACGACCCTAATGCCAACTTCATCTCAGTTAAGCAGAACGCAAACACAGTTCTTGTAAGAGGTTGGAATGAAGGATCCGAAGTTCTCTGCATTTATGAAAGAGCAAAGGCAGGTAAAGAAGATACATTAACAGATAAGCTCGTTGGTGTACTTACTGTAGAAGTATCCGAAGAAGCTAAGGTTGTAGATCTCGGCCTCGAAGAAAATTCACTCAGCGGCTTCATTAACACAGAAATTAATGATGACAAGGTTGGCGTTCTCAAGTACTCCCTTGAGGATCAGTACGGAAAAGCAATTAATGCTTACCTTGAAATCAAGGCAACAGATGGCAAGCCTGTTAGCGGAATTACCATTGAAGACAATGGCAAGGCTAAGGGTAAGATCAAGGTTGACTATAATGCATTTGGTAAGGCTGTAGAAGGAAGAGAACTTGAAATCTCCGTAAAGAACCAGAAGGATGAATTCAAGGATTACATCACCGTTACAGCTGATGAGATCAATACTAGCGGAGCAAAGGGCTACCAGCTTGTTGTTTCCGACAGAACAATCAAGAACAAGGATTTCGT
>JAILNG010000216.1 GCA_024691875.1 Lachnospiraceae bacterium
GGTTCCCGCTAATATCCGTAACTTCGTTGACATCCGTGCAGAGCGTGCTAAGGCACTCTACTCTCTCGACGAAGCTAACACCTTACGCTTCTCACATGAGAATCCCGACATTCAGACCCTTTACAAGGAGTACCTTGGAGAGCCCGGAAGCCACAAGGCTCATGAGACTCTTCATACATCCTATGTTAAGAGAAAGATTCACGAGATCTGATAATGAATTAATTACCGCACCTCATACGGGGTGCGGTATTTTTGTACCTTTCATCATCCTCCTACGACTTGACAAGGGAAGTTTTTCTCTGATAAAATAAACCATCTAACTGTTTAAAACTTTAACACAACACACAGACGATGCGCCACAGAGCGATCAATCGGGAGGGAGGACATTTTGGAACACTTGAACAAAAGAAATTTACCGGAAATCGAACAGCTTGCAATGAAATGCCGTCAGAATGGAACGATTGACCCTTCATTATATGCCCAATTCGACGTTAAAAGAGGTCTGCGTGACATTAACGGTAAAGGCGTGGTTACAGGCCTTACAAGAATCTCGGAGATAATCTCCTCAAAGATCGTTGACGGGAAATCCGTTCCCTGCGACGGTCTGCTCCGCTACAGAGGCATTGACATCCGTGACCTTTGCGCAGGTTTCCTCAACGATAAACGCTTCGGTTTTGAAGAAACCACCTATCTTCTGCTCTACGGAGAACTTCCGAACAAAGAAGAGCTGGAAGATTTTACTGCGTTGATGGCTCATTTCAGAACACTGCCCCGAAACTTTGTACGTGACGTCATCATGAAAGCACCCAGTAAGGACATGATGAACACTCTTGCCCGCAGCGTTCTGACTCTTGCCTGCTACGACAAGACCATCGATGACAATTCACTTGAAAACATTATGCGCCAGTGCATTATGCTGATCAGCGTATTTCCCATGCTTGCAGTTTACGGCTATCAGGCTTACGATCATTACGAAAGAGGAAAGAGCCTTTACATCCATCGTCCGGACCCGAAGGCGTCCACATCCGAAAACATCCTTCGCCTCCTTCGTCCCGATAAAAACTTCACACCGCTCGAAGCCGAGCTTCTCGATCTGGCTCTCGTGCTTCATGCGGAACACGGCGGAGGTAACAACTCCACTTTCACAACTCACGTGGTCACTTCCTCCGGAGCAGACACCTACGCTGTAATGGCTGCGGCTCTCGGCTCACTCAAAGGCCCCAAGCATGGCGGTGCCAACATCAAAGTCGTCCAGATGTTTTCCGACATGAAGAAAAACGTCTCCGACACAAAGGATGAATCGGCAGTAAGAGAGTATCTTCTTAAGCTTCTTCACAAAGAAGCCTTCGACCAAAAAGGACTGATCTACGGAATGGGACATGCAATCTACTCACTCTCCGATCCAAGAGCACAGATCTTTAAAGGCTATGTAAAACAATTGGCAGAAGAAAAAGGCCGGGAAGATGATTACGCACTTTACTCCATGGTTGAAACTCTTGCTCCCAAAGTTATCTCAGAGGAAAGAAAGATCTACAAGGGTGTAAGCGCCAACGTTGATTTCTACAGCGGCTTCGTTTACTCCATGCTTGATCTTCCGCCCGAGCTTTACACGCCTCTCTTTGCAATGGCCAGGATCGCCGGATGGAGCGCTCACCGGATGGAAGAGCTCATCAATCAGGACAAGATCATCCGTCCCGCTTACCGGGCTGTTATGCCTCACAGGGAGTACACTACTCTCTCCGAAAGATAGTCTCACATTGATCTCACAAAAAAAGCTTCCCACGAAGGGAAGCTTTAATTTGATGTATTTTTATTCCAACGCCGGTGCGTCACACAGAGAAACGGCATTGAGGGCCTTTCCCTCGGTCTCGAAGATTATGATCTCATTCCTGCCTGTTTTTACGAGAGGGCCGGGAATGTAGAGACGCTTTTGAGGTCCGATCTCCCAGAAACGTCCGAGATTAAAGCCATTGATAAAAGCACAGCCCTTTCCGAAGCCGGTCATGTCAAGGAAGGTGTCTCCCTGCTCATCCGCATCAAACTCGTAACGGTAGAACGCGGGACCGGAAGTTTTTCCGCCGCATCCTAAGTCAGAATCCGCATCAAAGCTGAGTTTATCAAGGTTATCCAAAGGAAGCGTGTACTCTTCCCATTTGTAATGCTGATGACCGTTGATCAGTACCGCTCCGTCGATCCCCTTTCTCTGTTTTTCCATGAAGTAGCCGTAATTCACGCGCCCCATGTTTTCCATAAGAATTGTAAGATCGGTTCCTTCGGGTGCAAAAGCACGTTTTTTTCCCTCACCCAAGGGAATGAAGCCTTCCTTTTCTTCGGCAGTTGCAAGCTTCGTTTCCGTAAGAAGCTCGCGATCATAAAGCGTCAGTAACTCTTTACCGTCCAGGTAAACCTTGGCTCTGTCATTTGCTCCCATCAGTCTGAATTTCTCGATCCTTCTGTCCTTAACCAGCTCCGACCTGTAAAGTGTATATCCGTAATTCTGCCCCAGCTTTTCCATACTTTCCGGGCTGTTCGTCTCGTGCTTTTCAGCAATCATCGGAAGCGCAGCTCTAAGACTCACACTGCCTGTGAGTGCCGCCTTACCGTAGGCTTTCTTTTTGATCTCCGAAGAGAATTTTACTTCCGGGATCTTTACGTACTTTTCAATTACTTTCTTAAAGGCATAGTATTTCTCAGTGAGCTCTCCGTCTTCGGTGATCAACGCATCGTAATCGTAGGAAGTAACATCGGGCTTGAGCTCATCGTAGTAATTTGCCCCGCTTGTAAAACCGAAGTTGGTTCCTCCGTGGGCCATGTATATGCTTACTGAGCCCTCTGCAAGGATCTCATCAAGGTCCTTTACGTGTTCTTCGATGTCTCCCTTGTTGTGCTTTTCGTCACCCCAGGCGTCAAACCAGCCCACCCAGAACTCTGTACACATGAGAGGCTTGTTCTCTCCGATGCGCTTTTTCAGGATCTTAAACTGCTCGTGGCCCTTGGAACCGAAGTTCGCAGTTTGAAGTACTCCCGGAATCCCGCCGCAGGCGAGGTAGTCGCCCCAGGGTCCGTCGGATGTGAACATGGGTACTTCCGCACCGTACTTCACCATCATGTCACGGATGCTCTTTAAGTATTCCGTGTCCTCACCATAGGCTCCGTACTCATTTTCGATCTGGAACATGATGATGGGGCCTCCCTTGGTGATCTGTAAGGGGGTGAGTATCTTAAACAGCTCTCTGTAATAACTGTCGACTGCATCCAAAAACGGCTTGTAGGAGCTTCTGAGCCTCATCCCGTCCTCAGCCATGAGCCAGGCGGGAAGTCCTCCGAATTCCCATTCCGCACAAATGTAGGGCGACGGACGCACGATCACGTACAGCCCCAATTCCTGTGCCGTTTCTATAAATCTTTTCAGATCACAAAGACCTGTAAAATTGAATTCACCTTTTTTTGCCTCGTGCATGTTCCATGCAACGTAGGTTTCTACGGCATTGCAGCCCAGCGCCTTGATCTTTTCGAGCCTGTCTCTCCAATACTCGGGTACCACGCGGAAGTAATGCATTCCTCCCGCAATGATCTTAAATTTCTCTCCGTTAAGATAAAAGTCTTCACGGATCTCAAATCCTGCCATTGATCTATCTTCCTCCGGGGTTTATATTTCGGATACCTGCAACATCCCCACGTGAAACTTCGTCCGTTTTTCCTTGTAATGATACACATTTTATGTGGCGATGTCCAGCCAAATATCTTTACCCTGCTTGCTGTATTTTTTATTGCTCATCCTTTTTTCGGCCTTTCTTTCCAACAAAGATGAGCACTACGGAAAGCAGCACGGCCGCTGCCACAAAGATCAGGATGATCACCTTGACAACAGATCCCGATTTTTCTTCAACAGGCGGGATCTCCTCCTCTTCTTCGGGGCTCATGAGCTCGGTAAATTCATCGGGAGTTTCGATTTCTTCTTCCTTGACCGCTCCGAACTCGCCTCTTTCCAGCCTGCCCTTAAATTCTTCGATCAGCGCCTTGTCTTCGGTGCCCCAGAGGATCTCCGAAGCCTTCTCCGATTTTCCCGCTTCATTGCAGGCATATACCTTGTAGGCGTAAACCTTTC
>JAILNG010000006.1 GCA_024691875.1 Lachnospiraceae bacterium
GCATATATTCTGGTTCCGGTGGCCAATGAATTCAGAAACGAAGAGGGCAGGTGCGAAGGCTGCTGGTCGCCCGTTTACGACTCGGTTGTGAGGGAACTGGTGAAAAGCTTTGTCAAAGAGAGGTCAGGGCATATGGGGACTCGAGTTTTCCTGGGGAATTCAGCGGGAGCTCGATATGTCCTTCATGCTCTTGAATGCTTTCCGGAGGATATGGACGCGGTTGTTCCCGTGGGCTGCAGTGCGATACCGGAGGATCGGATACTGGACAGTTTCGACAATGCGGGAAAACATCTGTTCTTTGCTATGGGAAAACGTGACGAGTTGAATGACTTCGGTTCGGAAGTCGTGCCTCGTCTGCCGAAGCTCAAATCTCTCAAAAATTGTTTCATATGTACACCGGAATGGGTACGCAACGGCGATAAAGGCATAGCATCCATAAACGGAGGCATAGAAATGGGACAGCACTGTCTTATGAATGGGATCCAGGCAAATCTCATGTTTGATGACGGAACGCCTATGATCGAAAATCTGCCCAAGGGCGTTACGGGCTGGATCGCCGCTCTTGGGTGAAAAATCCCATTAAAAAAATTAATAAGCATTGCATTGTAGAGTGGAGAAAAAAGTGTTAATATTCCTAATTGTTCTTAAAAGGCATACAGCCCGTTGGGAACTTAAGGGCACAGGTGTTTGAACAGGTCTATGCAAGGCGGTTTTGCTCAGATACCGGCTCGTCGATGGAGGAAACATGACACAGGAAAAGATTTTGGTCCTTGATTTTGGAGGACAGTACAATCAACTTGTTGCAAGGCGTGTGCGTGAATGCAATGTTTATTGCGAGATCGCGTCATACAAAACGCCCATTGAAAAGATCAAGGAAATGAAGCTTAAGGGCATAATCCTTACGGGCGGTCCAAACAGCTGCTACGAAGAGGGGGCACCCACCTACTCAAAGGAACTCTTTGAACTGGGTATTCCCGTGCTCGGACTTTGCTACGGCGCCCAGCTTATGAGCCATGTATTGGGCGGTAAGGTTGAAAGAGCCGCTAACAGGGAATATGGCAAGACCAAGGTTTATGTAGATGGTGAAAAAGGCATAGGCGGACTGTTTGAGGGCATTCCCGCCGAAACCGTGGTTTGGATGAGCCATTTCGATTACATATCAAAAATTGCTCCCGGTTTTGAGATCCTGGCGCATACTGACAATTGTCCGGTGGCAGCTGCAGGCTGTAAGGCTAAGGGATTATATGCAATACAGTTCCACCCCGAGGTGCTGCATACAGAAAAAGGAAAAGAGATTCTTTTTAATTTTGTGCGCAAGATCTGCGGATGTGCAGGCGAATGGAGAATGGATTCCTTCGTTGAACATTCCATAAAGGAGATACGCGAAAAAGTCGGAGACGGCAAGGTTTTGCTGGCTCTTTCCGGCGGTGTTGACTCGTCCGTTGCTGCGGGCTTGCTTTCACGGGCTATCGGAAAACAGCTTACATGTGTATTCGTGGATCACGGCCTTCTTCGTAAAAACGAGGGGGATGATGTGGAAGCGGTTTTTGGCCCCAAAGGAAATTTTGACCTGAATTTTGTACGCGTTAATGCTCAGCAAAGATACTATGGAAAGCTGGCAGGAGTGACTGAGCCTGAGAGGAAGAGAAAGATCATCGGCGAGGAATTCATTCGTGTGTTTGAAGAAGAAGCCAAGAAGATCGGTAAGGTGGATTTCCTGGCACAAGGAACCATTTATCCTGACGTTGTTGAGTCAGGCCTCGGCGGAGAGTCTGCTGTCATAAAATCTCATCACAATGTGGGCGGACTTCCGGATTTTGTTGACTTTAAAGAAATCATTGAACCTCTTCGCAATCTGTTTAAGGATGAGGTTCGAAAAGCCGGACTTGAGCTCGGACTTCCCGAGAAGCTTGTATTCCGTCAGCCCTTCCCCGGTCCCGGACTTGGTGTTCGTATAGTGGGAGAGGTTACGGAAGAGAAAGTTCGCATCGTTCAGGAGGCAGACTTCATCTATCGCGACGAGATTGCCAAAGCCGGACTTAAGAAATTGCCCGATCAGTACTTTGCGGCTCTTACAAACATGCGCTCCGTCGGAGTTATGGGCGATGAGAGAACCTATGACTATGCAGTGGCGCTTCGTGCTGTAAACACAATAGATTTCATGACAGCAGAGGCAGCGGAGATCCCCTTTGAAGTTCTTCAGAAGGTGATGAGCCGTATCATAAATGAGGTTCGCGGAGTAAACCGCGTATTCTACGACCTGACGAGTAAACCTCCGGGTACGATAGAACTTGAATAATATGCGATAAAAACTTATAGCCCGCAAAGCCCGGTATTTATTGGGCTTGCGGGCTTTTTACAGTTTGCGGGCTTTTTGCAGCCTGCGGGCTTATTTGCAGTTTGCGGGCCTTTTGCGGCTGGCGGGCCTTTTTGCCGGCTTGCGGTTGAGTGAAGAATTGGTTTCTTTTCAAAAGGGTCCATTTTTGGGTATAGGATCTCATAGTTTACGCTCACGGGGCTAAAAACAGCGTTCGTAAGCGTATGTCCGTAAGCCGAGATCGGTGCTGTTACGCGCATAATGGCAAGAAAGCAGAGTTATGAGCGTAGTCAATCATGTGCACAGGGCGGGGGACTACGCGCACGGCGGCGAGAATTGATTTCATGAGCGTAGGTTATGGCCAGGCTAAGAGTTTATTAGTTTCATAATTGAGGAGGGACTACGCGCACGGCGGCAAGAAAACAGTGTTATGAGCGTAGGCACGCTTGGACACAAGGCATTTCACTACGCTCATAGATAGTAAAATGCACATCTATGCACGTAGCGGAAGAAGGAATACACATCAATTTTAATGATAATAGATTGCAGGCATTCATTGTGGTTACCTGTGTTTTTTTGTTTTAGAAATAAATGAACGCGGGTGGTTTATATCAATTATTTAACTACATCATGAAGGGGTTAATTACTTCATTCTGAAGAAAATGATGCAATTAATGTTGACAATGAGTATAATGAGTTTTATTATTTAAATGCATCATTATGCCCGCTTATGAGTAAATTGATGTTTAAATGAGGATATTGAAATGAGAAATTTTGATTATAGAAAAAAATGGGAAAAACTACTGACACCGGAAATAGTGGCACTGCTTACGCAGATCCATGAGTATAAAGGTGAGCAGTCACTTTTTATAGAAGCGAAGGCAGATTCGCTGACACGGCTTGTTGAGATTGCGAAGATTCAGAGTACCGAAGCATCCAACAAGATTGAGGGTATCTATACTTCCGATGCGAGACTGAAAGCACTTGTTAAAGATAAGACTACGCCTAAGACGAGGAACGAGCGAGAGATTGCCGGATACAGGGATGTACTTAATACAATCCACGAGAGTCATGATTACATCTCGATAAGACCGAATATGATCCTTCAGCTTCACAGAGATTTATATAAGTTTGAAGGTTATGATATCGGTGGAAAGTATAAAGCAGCGGATAATATCGTTGAGGAAGAGGACGGACGGGGCAACAAATTTGTAAGATTCAGACCGGTCCCTGCCTGGGAAACGCCTGAGGCAATCGAGAATATTTGTAATGAATTTGATAAAGCTCTCGGAACCGGATCAATAGATCCGCTTCTTCTGATACCAATGTTTATACTGGATTTTTTATGCATCCATCCATTTAATGACGGAAACGGAAGAATGAGCAGACTGCTTACGTTACTGATGCTATACAGAGCCGGATACATCGTAGGAAAGTACATCAGTATTGAGCATCTGATTGAAAAGACAAAGGAATCATATTTTGAGTGTCTGCAGGAAAGCTCCCTTGACTGGCATGAGGAAGAGAATAATTACGTTCCGTTTGTGAAGTATATGCTCGGCGTGGTAGTGGCCGCATACAGGGATTTTTCTGACAGGGTAGAGACTTTAGTTACCAGAGGCCTTTCAAAACCGGAGCGCGTGGCTGAATTGATAAAAAATACTTACGGCGAGATCACAAAGTCACAGATTATGGAGAAATGCCCTGACATAAGCCGCATAACTGTTGAAAGAGCGCTGTCAGAACTTCTGTCATCGGAAAGCATAATAAAGATTGGTGGCGGAAGATATACAAAATACGTTTGGAATAGAGATAAGGAATAAAAAGTTGTTTGAGATGTTACGAAAACTGGCAAATAGGTGCTTTTTATGGAATATATTTTAAAACTATTTGATATAGAACTTAGTCAACCACCCCGACCTACGGCTTACGCCTTAGAGGTCGGAGCTTGTAAAAGCC
>JAILNG010000025.1 GCA_024691875.1 Lachnospiraceae bacterium
CGTGGCTGAAATGCCGGTGGCAAAAGGGACTGCAACCCCTGTGCCGGTAGCTGAAGTAAACAATGAGCGATTCATGAATACATTAAGTGAGGCGGGAGTGTACGACAGCGGAATCAGACTGATGGCAGCAACAAGAACTCCAACCCCCACTCCAACGGACATTCCTGAGTGCACCAGGCTGATCGCCAGCTACAAGGGAAAGGAAGTTGTTGTCGGAGATGACGTTGATCGTCAGGATGTGGATGTAAGAGGCGTTTTCTATAACGGAAAAACCTATTCCACTCACAATGTAACTGACTTTGAGATCATAGATCCCACAATTTACGAGGTGGGAGTGAATGAGATCACGATCTATTACGAAGGACTTGAATCCGTAATTAAAGTTACAGGTAAGGAACCGCTTGAGATCGTGAGCATTACGGCTAAGTACAAGGGCGGCTCGGTAATTGTTTCCAATGCCATCAACAGAAATGATGTACAGGTTTATGCAAACTACAACTGGACTGAAAAGGCCTCGGACCTGATCACGAATTTTACACTTGAACCTGCAACGATCGAATCAGTCGGAAATAACACGATTTACGTTTATTACGGGGATCTGGATCCCGTGACCATTACCGTTAAGGGTACCGAAAAGAAGATCACTTCCGTAAAAGCAACCTACATAGGAGAGGCAATTTACGTCGGAAATTCCGTTGATGAATCCGACATCGAAGTACTTGTAACTTACAACGACGGAACAGAAACCACGGTTGAAAACTTCTCACTTACCGGACAGGAGATCAATTTCGAGGGCGTGAACTACGTTGTAGTCAGCTACAGAGGCTATGTAATGAGAGTGGAGGTGCAGGGTATCGCACGTCCTACCGCAAAATGGGACAATTTCCCCACGTATTACCTTGATAACGGAGCATCTACCTTTGTTACTCTCCTGGTCAGCAGAAAGAAGCGCGCCCAGACCATAGAGGTCAATTACGTGAATTGGGAAGACATCGACACCTGCGTTAACAGAGTCTTCTACACTCAGAATTACCTCGGTTTTGACGTGACATACACGGATCCGGATGCCATCATGGAATTCCCTCTTCCCTGCAGAGTCAGAAGGCCCGAGGAGTTTGATGCCGACAATTTCGCCATTTTCTATTCACCCAACAAGAAGACGATAATGGCAAGGATCAACGGTCAGTACATTGACGCTGCAAAGGAATTCTTCGTGTTTGACATGGAAGAGCCCGGAACTTACATTATGGTAGACATGGCAGAAGGAAAGCTTGTCAGCTCCATCAACGTTAAGGAGACCGACATAAAGCTCCGCGTCAACAGAAACTACGCGATCGAACCCACGGTACTGCCCACTACGGCAGGAAACAAAGAGGTCAGCTACTACTCGACAGATGATTCGGTCTGCACCGTTTCCGACAAGGGTAAGCTCAAATCCATTGCGCCCGGCGAATGTGACATTTACATTCAGGCGACAGACGGCAGCGGAGTGTTTGAGGTGATCCACGTTAAGGTTACGAATAAATAGGGAAATGCTAAAAAATGGCGGAATTTTCTGAAAAACTTGATGTTTTGCAGAGCGTATGATATAATTTTGTATAAGTATAAGTGGGCTTTGAGCCGTTTTTCAGGCATATGCTTTCTTGACAGGCGTGAATTTGATACGCCCCTTATATTGGGAGGTAATCTATGAATAAAATCATTACGATCAGCAGACAATACGGTAGCGGCGGACGAGAGATCGGTGCCAAGATCGCTGAGAGATTCGGAATTCCGTTTTATGATAACGAATTGATCACCCGCGCCGCAAAGGAAAGCGGATACGCTGAAGCAGCTTTTGCAAATGCCGAGACAAAGGCAACAAACAGCCTGCTTTATTCCATAGCAATGGGGATGAGTGCCTACGGAAATCAGGAAGTGGGTTTCGGACATCTTTCATTGGATGACAGGATTTATCTGGCACAGTCCGATGTGATCAAAAAGGTTGCTGAGGAAGGGCCTTGTGTGATCGTCGGAAGATGCGCCGATTACATTTTAAAAGACAGAACTGACGTGGTTCACCTGTTTGTATATGCAGACATGGAGTTCCGTAAGGAAAGAGCCATCAGAATAGACAATGTCTCTCCCGACAGAGTGGAAGAGATCATTACAAAGAAAGACAAACGCAGAGCAAATTATTACAATTACCATTCGGGTGAAAAATGGGGAAAGGCTACCAATTACCATATGTCCATCAATTCAAGCTTTGTGGGCATTGATAATACGGTGGACTGCCTCATCAATTTCCTTGATAAGCTGTAAGCTACGACAGACCCACGGATGGGCCGATTAAAACGGGAAAGGAGGTCCCGTAATGCCGCTTCTCAGTATCTATAACAATTTAATACATGGGTATATGATGAGCCGGCAGACCAGGTTTGACTCACACAAGAGATCTGAACTCAGTGAGATCCATAATCGGCTCAGAAAGATGAGTGCGGAACAGCCTTTGTACAAGATTGATTTCGACGATGATGTTCAGGAGTACACCCTTACGGTTAAGGAACATGCCTTGGAACTTTCGGCCGCAGTCAAGGAACTTGGCAGCGGAGAGGCAGATGGGGCTTTCAGTCGTTTTACAGTAAAGTCCGATATGCCGGGAACTGTGGGTGTCGATGTGCTTGAAGGCACGGATCTTAAGAAGGTTGATAATCTTCAGGTGGAGGTTGAAAGACTTGCATCGCCACAGATCAATGAGGGACGCATGGTCGAAAGCAAGGAAAATTCTCTTGTTTCCGGGCAGTACAATTTTACCGTTGAGATCGAAGGCAACTTCTATTCTTTCCAGTTCAATGTTTCGGGAACAAATAACAACAGAGAACTGCAGACCAAGCTTGCGGATTTCATTAATAAAACAAAAGTCGGACTTAGAGCCGACGTGGTCAATGACAGGGTGAACGGAACATCTGCCTTGAATCTTGAAGCAAAAAAAGACGGCGTTGATTTTGAATTTAAAGATACAAAGACTCCGGAAGGAACCAACGCAGGCATAGTTGACTTCTTTGGCCTAAATAATGTCAGGAGCGCGGCAGGAAAGACTGTTGCATTAGTTGACGGAGAACGGATCGAGAGCATTGACAGAAAGATCGTCACGTCCAACGGACTACTTCTTGATCTTAAGAAAGAAACGAACGGTAAGAGTGTCAACATCCTTAAGATCGCAGACGATGAAGCGGTTTACCGCAAGGTTTCCGATTTTGTAAACAAATACAATAATCTGACGGACTACGTAAGAGCAGGGGCGCAGACAAGAAGAGCGTCCAAACGTCTCTGGTATGAGCTGAACGGACTTTTGAGCAAGTATTCCGAGACTCTTTCCGAAAACGGCATAGAGGTCGAAGACAACAATCTCGGACGGCTGTATGTAAATCGGGAAAAGATGTCTGAGGCAGTGAACGAAGGCTCTTTGGAGCAGCTGTTCAAGCCTGATTCCGAAGTTACGGGAAGCTTTTTAAAGAAGCTTTTTGATGTTTCACTTAATCCCATGGACTACGTGGACAAAACAATAGTGGTTTACCCGAACACGAAAAATCGTTTCGCATACAATCCTTACATTACTTCGATCTACAGCGGAATGATGTACAACAATTATTGCTGATATGACAGAATTAAAGAAACAAAAAAACAGGATCATTTACAGACTCACCGCTATCATTACCACGGTGAGTTTGTTTTCGTATATGCTTGCCGACACATTTCCGGTCTATGCCTCCGAGCCGAAGGAGATCATTGTTGCGGTGATCGATACGGGAATCAATACGGAGCACTCCTTCCTCAAGGACAACATTTGGTTCAACGAGGGCGAAATTCCGGGGAACGGCATAGATGATGACGGAAACGGCTTTATCGACGACGTTAACGGATGGGATTTCTACAATAATGACAATACGGTTTATCATGATATCTGCTACGAAAGTACATTTGCAACGAGACAGTACGAGGATGATCACGGGACAGCTGTTGCCGGAATGATCCTGCAGGGGGCAGAAAAAGTCTGCGCCTCAGGCAAGTATAAGATAAAGATCATGTCTGTTAAATTTGGCAGTAATAATGCATATTTAAATAAAAATGATTTCAATCAGGAATTAGCTGTTAAAGCCATAGAATATGCCGAGAAAAACGGAGCAAGCATATGCAATCTGAGCTGGGGCGGACTTAACAAATATGATTCTTTGGAAAAGGCTATCAGTAATTCAAAAATGCTGTTTGTATGCTCTGCAGGTAATGATGGGACAAACAATGAATCGGTACCGCAGTATCCTGCAAGCTATTCTTCACCCAATGTTCTTTCGGTTACATATGCCGATGTCGGGGAAGATGTGAAGATTGTCGGAAACGTGGGGAGGAATTCAGTAGATGTTTGTACTCACGGAATTGATGTGTGGACTTCTTTTTCTCACGGAATGGGTTATATGACCGGCTCATCTTTTTCAGCGGCGGAGGTCAGCGGGTATGCGGCAGCACTGATGGCAAATACAAAATTGAATGCGGAAGAAGTAGCGAAAGCGATAATAGAGACCTCGGACAAATCTCCGGAGATAACCGGATATTATATGCAAGGCGGCTTGTGCAATCCCGCAAAGATCGCGGAATTGATCGGAAATATGGATCAAGCGGAGACAGTCGATGATTCGGCCGCATTACTTTTAAACTATAACGAGATCTCGATAGAATGTGGGAAAGGTTTTATCTTGAAACCCTTCTTACTGCCTGCGGGAAGTGAAGCCGAGGTGACTTTTGAATTGGAGGACATTCTTTTTGCCACGTTTTCATATAATGGTGTCGTTATCGGAAAAAACAAAGGAGACGTATCGATCACGGTGAAAACGAAAAACGGTACGGAAGGCAGCTGCCTGGTGCATGTCTATGGTGATTGACGAAACAAAAAGGCTGATCATCAGGGAAATAGAAGAAAAAGAAGCGGATGAGGCAGCAGAGCTTTTAACACTTTTTGGAGAAAATAAGGGGAAAACCTTTACAAGAGACATGGTTACCGCTTATATTAAAGTCGCTTACGGCTTTTACGGTTACGGCTATTGGGGGCTTTTTGAAAAGGAAAGCAACGAGCTGGTCGGACTGGCGGGCTTCAGAGAGGGGAGCTGTCCCCTTGAAGTCGGCTATTGCGTGAGGGAAGACAAGCGCGGGCGAGGATACGCCACGGAGGCGCTAAAGTCTCTTACGGAATTTGCGGAAGAAGACTTCCTCTGGGTTTTGGATGAAGAAAAACAGGGGGAAGAAGTCAGGGGCGAGGTCTTAATGACCTTGGAAAGAGAGGGGAAAGTGCTTGCATATGCACGCACGACAAAAGACAACATTGCATCCGTCAGGGTGCTTCAGAAAAACGGTTTTAAGGAGTGCAAAGGTTTTACAAGATGAGAAAAGGCGAGATCTACGAAGGAAAAGTTGAAAAGTTACAATTCCCCAATAAGGGGATTGTTTTTGCTGAGGCAGAGGAAGGAAGGGAAAAATGTACGGTGAAAAACGTGCTTCCCGGACAGAAGATAGCTTTCAGGGTGACAAAAAAGCGCCACGGAGATTGTGAAGGAATGGCAGTCAAGGTGCTGGAAAAAGCTCCTAACGAGATGGAAAAGGCAAACTGCCCTCACTTTGGAATGTGCGGAGGGTGCACTTACCAGTCGCTTTCCTACGAGGATCAATTGGAAATCAAGAAAAATCAGGTCTTGGAGCTTTTAAGGCCGGTGCTGGGAGAAAAAGTCGACGATCCGGAAATCTTTGAGGGCATCAAGGAAAGCCCTCAAAGATTTGAGTACAAGAACAAAATGGAGTTTTCTTTCGGAGATGTGTGCAAAGGAGGAGACCTTGCTCTCGGACTTCATAAGAGAGGCTCGTTTTACGATGTTGTTCCGGTACCGGAGTGCAGGATCGTGTGCGAAGACATCAGAAAGGTGATCACAGCTGTTTATGACGAATGCCTGAAACAGAAGCTGAGCTATTACCACAAGATGAGCCACGAAGGACTTTTAAGGCATCTGGTGATCAGAAGAAGCGAAAAGGCAAACGAACTTCTTGTTATGCTTGTTACCACATCTCAGGTACAGTTTGACATTGAAAGCATTGCATCGAAACTCAGGGGATTGAAGCTGGACGGCCGGATCGCGGGCTTCCTTCACTGCATCAACGATTCTTTGGCCGACAATGTTCAGGCGGATGAACTTAAGGTGATCTTCGGGCGAGACCATTTTACGGAGGAGCTTTTGGGACTTAAGTTCAAGGTCACTCCTTTCAGTTTCTTCCAAACGAATTCATCCGGAGCTGAAGTCCTCTATGACGTTGTAAGAAGATTCAGCCTCGGCAGCGGGCTTAAGAACAAGCCCATTATTTTCGACCTTTATTCGGGAACGGGCACCATTGCCCAGCTTCTGGCGCCTGTGGCAAAGAAGGTTATTGGCGTTGAGATCGTTGAAGAAGCTGTGGAGTCCGC
>JAILNG010000028.1 GCA_024691875.1 Lachnospiraceae bacterium
CCTTCACAGATCAGTGTTTCTCCCAAAAACATCCTGTATCCGATCTTAAGCTTAACGCCGTTGAATTCCGCAACAAAGACTTCGATGTCCACCTTATCGGAGAATCTTGAAGGCTTTTTGTAACGGCAGTCTACGGAAAGAACGGGCGAAATGATGCCCTCTTCCTCAAGCCTCGCAAAGGGCCAGCCCTTCTTTTCCAGAAAATCCACTCTCGCCTCTTCCATCCAGCGGATGTAATTGGAGTGATGAGTCACTGCCATCTTGTCAGTTTCGTAGTATTGCACGATGTGTGTGTACATAACTTCCCCTTTCCCTACTCAATCGGTTAAAATTTCATCCATAATAACATCAAATTCGTCGGTAGGTAAATCATTTTTTAAAAGTTTTTTCCTGCAAAGACAAAGCTTGTAGATGTCTCTGCCCTGTAAAAAATGGTCGTAATAACCTCCTCCGTGCCCCAGTCTTTTTCCGTTCATGGCCGCTGACAGACATGGCACCACTGCTGCATCGATCTTTCCGTCGTAGCCCTCATCTGATTCAGGCTCCATGATCCCGAATTTTCCGGGGCGAAGATCCTTAAGCGCATTGATCCTGACAGCCTTCATGTTCGGCTTTTTCCCGCACTTGGGAACATAAACCTCTTTTCCGCTGTTTAGGGCCTCCCGGATCAGCTTCAGCGTATCCGGCTCATTTTCCATACTGACGTAGATGAAAAGGGATGTCGAGTCTTTATATGCCCGGTTCGCAAGTACCGCCTGCATTATGGCCTCGTCCGATTCCAACATCTCGTCGTAGTCCAGGTCCTCGATTATTTGTTTCGCTTCTTCTCTCAATAATGATTTTTCTTCGAAAATGTCCATACTTTTACTCCACGGATTTAAGAGACTCCGCCATCTTGATCTTCTCCAGCTTGAAGAAGAGTACCAGATCCACAAAAAGCGCAAAAGCAAAGGTTAAGAGTACGCCGTAAACGTAGCTTACGGGCAGTATCTTCGTGTCAAAGGTCACCACTTCAACGTTTATGTTGTACATGACGTATCTGTGGAGGCCATATCCCATAAACAGCCCGGCGATGATGCCAAAGGCAGTGAGGATCATGTTTTCGCGGAAAACGTAAACCGCAGTTTCACCGGAATAGAAGCCCAGCACCTTGAGTGTGGCGATCTCCCTCAGACGCTCCGTGATGTTGATGTTTGTAAGATTGTACATTACGATGAATGCAAGAGCCGCAGCGCTGGCAATTACCAGCCAGACCACCTGATCGAGGCTGCTCATCATGCTGCTGATACGCTTGCTCATTTCCTCGGTCAGACCGACGGACGAAACGTAATCCAGACCGTTGACCTTTGCGCCCAGAGCGTAACCGTCTTCCTCCGTCTTAACGTAAGCCGTGTTAAAATCAGGCTTTTCCCCGCGAGCTTCAAGATAGGTTTCAGGGGAAATGTAGGCCCAGTTGTAAACGTAGTTCTTCATGACACCGGACACCTTGACCGTGATCTCATTCATGTCCGTATCCCTCAGGATCACTTCGTCTCCTTCGTCCACGCCCAGAAGCTTAGCCATCTTTTCCGTAAGTATCGCTTCATCCTTTTCGGGCAATGGAATGGTCCGGTCATTCTTATCCATGAAGTTTATAAAATCAGCGCCGGTCTTGTCCTTTGCGCTGTCGTCAAAAACCACCAACGTGGCTGATTTCACCTTGTTTCCGGACACCACGTCCACTGTTTTCGTGAGAGAGTAAATGAAATCCCTGTCATCCTCTATCAACGCTTCAAAATCGCTTCTGTCGCCTCCTTCGCCCTTAAAGGAAACCGTCATATCGTATTTTTGTATGTCGATAAACTGACGGTCGCAGACATCCGCGATGGAATCCCTGATCCCGAGACCCGTGATCAGAAGGCCGTAGCAGCCTCCCACTCCCAGCACCATCATCCACAATCTTTTTTGATAGCGGAAGACGTTTCTTACCGAAACCTTGTTTGTAAACTTCATTCGTTTCCAAATGAAAGTTATCCTTTCCAGAAAAACACGTTTTCCGGAAGCGGGAGCCTTCGGTCTGATCAGATCTGCCGCGTTGCTCCGAAGTTCATTTCTAAGTGTAACGTATGTGGCGCCCATTGAGCAGATCACCGCAACGATCATGGAAACGGTAGCGAGTACCGGATTAATGACAAATTTAATTTCAGGCATGTTATAAAGGATGCCATATGCATGCCAGATGACGTAAGGAAAGATCTTGGAACCCACGATGAACCCGCTCACAGCTCCCACAATGGCAGCACTTCCGGAATAGAACAGGAACTTGCCCATGATCCGGCTTTCCTTGTAGCCCAACGCCTTCATAACGCCGATCTCCGTTCTCTTTTCTTCAACCATGCGGTTCATGGTGGTCATGCAAACCAGCGCCGCCACCAGAAAGAAAAAGATGGGGAACACATTTCCGATTCCCTCTACAATGGAGGAATCATTCTCAAAAGAAGCGTATCCGATGTTCACATTTCTGGTCAGAACGTAGGTATCGGGCTTA
>JAILNG010000074.1 GCA_024691875.1 Lachnospiraceae bacterium
TCAAGAGTCACCAAAATGACCCCCAGGCACGTTGTTAGAGGCTAAAAAAGTGACTCTTTCAGCTTTAATTTTTTGCTGGGTCACAAATGTCATGATTTAATATGCTTTGAAGCGTCTTTTCAATGACTCTATCAGAAAAAAGACCACAGTGAGCGTAAACTCTCTGTGGTCTTTCTCTATTATACTTTATTCTGCGTATCCGTTAGGATTCATGCTCTGCCACTTCCAGCTGTCTGCGCACATCTCATCGATTGACTTTTCAGCCTTCCAGCCCAGTTCCTTCCATGCTTTTTCCGCATTTGCCCAGTTTGCTGCGATGTCTCCGTCACGACGTCCGACAACTTCAAACGGAACTTCTTTGCCGCTGGCCTTTGAAAATGCTGCGATGACTTCCTTTACGCTGTATCCTTTTCCTGTTCCGAGGTTATAGATGGAAACTTCAGGTGTTTCGGTAAATTTCTTAAGAGCCTTTACATGTCCCTTTGCAAGATCAACTACATGAATGTAGTCTCTCACGCCTGTTCCGTCGGGTGTATCGTAATCATCTCCGAAAATCCTGATCTTCTCCAGCTTGCCCACCGCAACCTGTGCGATGTAAGGAACGAGATTGTTGGGAATGCCCTTGGGATCTTCTCCGATCAGGCCGCTCTCGTGAGCTCCGATGGGGTTAAAGTATCTGAGAAGAACAACATTCCACTCGGGATCTGCCGTATGAAGGTCCGTTAAGATCTGCTCAAGCATACTCTTTGTCCATCCGTAAGGATTTGTGCATTCTCCCTTAGGTGTCTTTTCTGTAACGGGAATTACTTCCGGGTTACCGTAAACCGTTGATGATGAGCTGAAGATGATGTTCTTCACGTTGTGTTTTCTCATAGCATCGCAAAGGCGGATCGTTCCGGTAATATTGTTGTTGTAGTATTCAAGAGGCTTTCTTACGGATTCTCCGACAGCCTTGAGTCCTGCAAAATGGATCACCGCATCGATCTTTTCCTTGTCAAAGATTTCGTTAAGCTTCTCTTCGTCCAAAAGGTCAGCTTTATAGAACTTGGGAGTAACACCCGTGATCTTTCCGACCCTTTCCACAGCCAGTTCGCTTGAATTGGACAGATTGTCCACAATTACAACCTCATGTCCTGCTTCGATCAATTCCACGCATGTGTGGCTTCCGATGTATCCGGCTCCTCCGGTTACAAGTATACGCATATGTCTGCCTCCTCTTGATTTTACAGCGATACGATGTTTCCATCTTTTCGCTTCCGCCAGTTAGTTTCTTTTTCGGCTTTGAATTTATCACAGGTAAACATTTATGTCAACATTTTTGTTTTAAAACAAAAATCCTGTTTTATTCGATGCCTTATTTTTCTTTTAGATCCATTTAGATCCATTCAGATCCGTCTTCTTGACTTTGCGCAACTTTTTTGGTAATATTGCGCAAGCAAAGAATTACGTAAAATTTGTCCCCAAACCTCTCAATGCGTTGCTTTAACAACCATTAGATAATAGCATTTGCGGAGTATTACGTCAATTTTATTTTATAACGGCAAAATATACATTTTGCCCGGAGGAAATATATGCCCAGAATTACCATCGCCGATGTAGCTGAAGCTCTCGGAATATCAAAAACCACAGTATCGCGTGCCATTTCAGGCAAAGGAAGGATCAGCGAAGAGACTGTAAGAAGAGTTAAAGAATACATTGAGGTCAATGACTACAAGCCTAATGTCATAGCGAAGAGTCTTGCTCAATCCAAAACCTTTAACATTGCCATGATCCTGCCTGCGGATTGCAACATTGCAGAACTTCCTTTCTTCCAGAGCTGCATGTATGGTGTCTGTGAAGCCGCTGCCGCTCGTGATTACGACGTGCTTGCGGTTTACACCATGGGCAATGACACAAAAAATCTCGAGAGGATCCTGATCAACAATAAGATCGATGGCGTTATCTTAAGCCGTACAATGGTGGACGACGAACTGATCAAGGAAGTCAGAAAACGCAACATCCCTTTTGTTGCCATCGGAGCCACCGAGGATGACAAGATCGTCAGAGTCGATCATGACCACAGAAGTGCCTGTCGCGAGCTCACTTCACTCATTCTGCAGAGCTCGGGCGACCGCATCGCTCTGATCGGCGGAAACAATACGCACATGGTTACAAGACTTCGTTATCTCGGCTTTACCGATGCATTTAAAGCAGATGAACGCTCTATCCATCCGGAACTGATCTTCCTGAATGCAGAGACTGCGGAATCCATCGATGAGATCACAGAGGAACTTCTTATAAAAGATGCGGAATGCATAGTTTGTATGGACGACATGATATGCTCACGTGTTCTTCAGAAACTTACAAAAGACAGAGTCTCCGTACCGGGAAAGGTCAAGGTTGCGTCCTTTTACAATTCAAGTCTGCTTGAAACACATGTGCCTGCAGTCACATCATTGGAATTTGACGTTAAAAAGCTGGGTGAAACAGCCGCCAACGTACTTTTGAACCTTATAGACGGGGTACAGGTTCCGTCCGTCACCCTCCTTCCCTACAGACTTAATGTCAGAGAAACAGTCTAAAACCGCCTAAATTTCTCACTTTTTTGCAAAAAATAATATTCTTTTTATACAGCGCAGCCTGCATTTTTTCTTCACAATTAGAAACAGGTATGTTAGAATATTGAATAGGAATAACCATCACTTCGGAAACGGATTTTAGAGGCAGAGCTTTAATGAATAAAATCGAACGAAAAGTAATATACAGTCTCATAGGAATCGGAGTTTTCTGTTTGGTAATGCTTTTCGGTGGAATAACCGAGTACGTCGAAGGAGTTACGATCAAGGGCATTATTACAGGAGAGGGTCCGACACCCACTCCTACGCCCTATTACACACCGACGCCCACCCTTTCACCCACTCCCACACCGACCTACACGCCGACACCGACTTTCACGCCGACGCCCACTCCTACAGACACGCCGACACCGACCTTCACGCCGACGCCCACTAACACACCCACACCTACAAACACGCCGACGCCCACTCCTACACCGATCTTCTACGACCCGGGTATCGCACTGACTGATGTCTATGCTTCATCAAGACTCAACATCAGATCTTCCATGAGCACGGCAAGCAGCTCAAACATTATCGGAAAACTCTACTACGGCAGTTATTCCGTTATACTTGAAGATCTGGGCGATTGGCTCAAGATCTCTACCGGCAGCATCAAAGAAGGTTACATTTTTAAGGATTACACCATTACCGGTTATGAAGCAGCCAAGATCCTTGATACCGACAGAACGGATGAGGGCAGCAGAGTAGTAACCGGTAAGCTGACCACCAAAGTTTACTGTCGTCTTGCTCCAAACGAAAATGCGGACAGAGACGGAACCGTTACGAAAAACACGGTTGTTAACATTGATTTCACCAAGAGCTACGGCTCAGGAGATGACGGATGGTTATATGTAACTACCGTCAACACAGGTAAATCATTCTACGTAAGAGGCGAGTACATTAAGCTGATCTTCGAATACGACACCGGTCTTACTCATGACGAGATCGCCGCACTCACTCTTGACAACAAGGTTAAGTCTGCATATGCAAACAAGCAGGTATTCAATGTGCCCACAACCAACCGCGGACACACAACAGACATGTCGGATGAGGATTTCTACCTCTTTGCGACATTGATCGCTACCGAAGCGGGCGATCAGCAGTACGACGGCATGCTTGCGGTTGCTAACGTTATCATTAACCGAATGGAACTCGGCTGGTGGGACGACAAGAATCCCAATACCAGTGCCCTTCATGACGTAGTCTACGCAAAGGGCCAGTTTGACGGAGCCAGCGATCACCTCGTAAACAAAGTGCAGTCCTCGGGAGTTCTGGATCGAAATCCGATCTACTACCAGGTCGCACGTGACGCCTGCAACGGCATCAACAATATCGGAGACTACTACTTCTTCCGTACGGAGAGCAGTGCTCTGAAGCCCAACACCAAGAATGGCGTTTACGATTGTCCTCTTCTTCACTTTGATGATTTCTACATAGTGGGCGACCCGGACACCAACCGCCACGTGTTCTATCACAGAACAGACTGGGGTAATTAAAGAATGATCAGTGCCATGAACATTAGTTTGTGACACGTTACTGTTCACAGATATGCAAGATGCCAAAACTATGAAAGCTTGCTTTCATGGAGTTTTAGCATCTTGCATATTCTGCGCAGCAGTAACACCCCCACCCACATGAGCAAGTAGCGAAGCGGATTGCGAATGCTGGGCTGGGGTGTGTGAACAGTAACAGTGGCACTTTTTATTTTTTCTTTTTTTCGAAATGTGTTGACAAAGAAAATTATATATGCTATTTTCTAGCAAGTGCTTAACGAATCGGGCACAAATAATAAAGAAAGAGAGGTAAGCAACAATGACAATGATTCGAGGGTTTTTTAAATACGATTTTAATACACTCAAAACTCTTACCTCGGTAGTTCTTTCATTTTAATCTTATGAAAATGAATCTTTTACCGTGGTAATTGCCACGGTATTTTTTTATCTGCTTTTCCATAATTCAATCCCGTGGCGTATTGTAACTTTTTGGCTAAACATTCTTACGCAACGGGGGTCACCCATGAAAAAATTAACAACTTATCTGATCAAACACTGGTACAAGTATCTTTTTGCTACTTGCTGTATTGTTGTCGGTGTTATTTTGGAGAACACAAATCCCAAACTTATCAAGGACATCATCGATAAGGTCATCGGAAACGGTGAGATTGAGCTTCTTCCGAAGCTTTTGCTGGGTATTGCGGCTATCGGACTGATCAGAACCTTTACACAATACTTCAAAGAATTCACTTTTGACGTTACAGGCGTCAGAGTCGGAAACCAGGTACGCTTCGACCTTTTCAGGCATATACAGAAACTATCGCTTAACTACTTCGACAAAGCCAACACCGGCGAGCTTCTTGCCAGGATGAAGAATGACATTGATGCTCTTTCCTTTGGCGGAGTGGGCTTTATCATCATGCTTGCCATCGAGATCATTCTCCATGTGAGCATCGTGATCTACTCCATGTTCACTCTCTCTCCGAAGCTTGCGATCTTTCCCGTTTGCATTTTGCCCTTCGGTATTCTTCTGGCTGTGATCCTTGAAAAGAAACTGGACAAGGTTTACGACAACCTGAGTGAGGCAAATGCCGACATGAACACGGTGGCTCAGGAAAACATTGCCGGCGTCCGTACGGTTAAAGCCTTTTCAAGAGAAAAATACGAACTGGACAAGTTCCGCCGTCACAATAAAAAATACTACGATCTTAGCATGGATCTTTCAAAGGTTCTTGTTCGTTACGAGCCTTTGTTTGACCTGATCACCAGACTTCTTCCCATCGGTATCGTTCTTTTCGGCGGGCGAATGGTCATTGCCGAAGAGATCACACCCGGTGATCTTTTCGCTTTCATCCTTTATTGCAATTACCTGGTTTGGCCCATGGAGTGCATAGGATGGGTCAGCAACGAGATCGCATCCGCTTTTGCTTCATACAAAAAGCTCAAGAAGGTTGCCAAGGAGGAGCCTCTGATCAAAGATCCCGAAAATCCCGTTGTTATTCCGGAAGTTAAGGGTTCTGTCGAGTTCGACAATGTTTCCTTTACTCTTGACAATAAGGAGATCTTAAAGGACGTTTCCTTTAAGCTTCCTTCAGGTAAGACTCTGGGCATAATGGGAGCTACAGGCTCCGGAAAGACTTCGATCCTCACACTTCTCTTCCGCTTCTATGACACAAACAGCGGAAGCGTAAAGCTTGACGGTGTTGATGTTAAGAACCTTTCACTGACACAGCTCAGACAGAGCATTGCACAGGTTTCACAGGATGTTTTCCTCTTCTCCGACACCATCAGCGAAAACGTTCGCTTCGGTAAACGTGAAGGAACATCTGCGGAGCTGGTACACAAGTGTCTTGATATGGCCAGAGCATCAGAGTTTGTCAAAAGCCTTTCCGACGGTGAAGAAACCGTTATCGGAGAACGCGGTGTAGGTCTCTCGGGAGGTCAGAAGCAGCGAATAAGCATAGCAAGAGCACTTGCCAAAAACGCTCCCATTCTTGTTCTTGACGATTCGACTTCCGCTCTCGACACAGAAACAGAGCTTGAGATCCAGGGTGTTCTTAAGGATCTCAAAGATACAACAAAGATCATCATCGGACACCGCATTTCAGCCGTTCGTAACGCTGACGAGATCATCGTTCTTAAGGACGGATCCGTTGCGGAACGCGGCACTCACGAAGAACTTCTTGCTCTCCGCGGCTTATACTACGAAACTTACTGCGCACAATACGGGGAGGTGGCTTAAATGGCTGTCAATTCTACAAAAAAAGACGAAAGCACCGCTCTTGCCGACAAGGCAAAAACAATCCTTCGTCTTGCTAAATATCTTTTAAATTACAAAGGCTCGATCGTTGTTGTTCTTATGATCATTGCTGTTGCTACTGCAATTACCCTGATCAATCCGCTCCTGATCGAGTACTCGATAGACGAATGCATAGTTAAAAAGGACTATACATCTCTCTACCAAGTGGCGATCCTCGCCCTGATCCTGAACTTCGTTCTCTTTGCCGCCGTAAAAGGACGTATGTACCTTATGGCAAAGATTTCGAATAAAATACTTGTTTCCATACGTGATGAACTTTATTCCCATCTCCAAAAGCTGGGGCTCAGGTTCTACGACAGCCTTCCTGCAGGAAAGATCCTTTCCCGTGTTATAGAAGATGTTAACTCTCTTAAGGGTGTTCTGCAGGATCTGGTTGTCACACTGCTTCCGCAATTCATTACTTTGATCGCGGTTGTGGTCATTATGTTCATCAAAAACCCGATACTTGCTGCCGCAACCCTTGTTTCAACTCCTCTTCTTGTTGCGGGACTCCTGTTTATCAAGGTCAAGTGCTCCACGCTTTGGCACATTCACAGCAAAAAGTCTTCCAACCTTTCCGGCGTTATTCATGAGGACATCTCCGGAATGCGCATCATTCAAGGCTTTGCTGCTGAGGAGGAAACTGCGGATTCTTTTAGTACCGCAGTTAAGGAGCATCAGGATTCCTTCCGTGATGCTGTTCGTATCGGAGACCTTTTCAACTCGGTCATCGAGTTTACCACTATGCTTTCCACGATCTGCATGTACTTTGTGGGTGTTAAATTTCTCCACATCGACTCAGAAAGCGTGGGAACGCTGACTGCCTTTTCATTATATGCAGGCATGATCTGGCAGCCCATTTCACAGCTTGGTAATCTTTACACCAACCTGGTGAGAAATGTGGCCAGAGCAAACAGAATTTTTGAAGTCATCGACACAGCGCCAGAAGTTTTCGACAGAGAAGGTGCCACAGAGCTTCCCGAAATTTCCGGAAGTGTGGAATTTAAGGATGTTTCCTTCTCCTACGATGACAAAAAGGGTGTGCTCGACAATGTGAGCTTCAAGGTTAAACCCGGCGAAACCATCGCCCTTGTGGGCCCTACCGGAGCGGGCAAATCCACAATTGCGAACCTTATCAGCCGTTTCTACGACATCAAGCAGGGACAGATCCTTATCGACGGACATGACCTGACTTCCGTTACCATTGAAAGTCTTCGTAAGCAGATGGGTGTCATGACTCAGGACAACTTCCTTTTCACAGGCACCATCGCAGACAACATCCGTTACGGAAAGCTTGATGCCACCCAGGAAGAGATCGAAGCCGCAGCCAAGGCCGTTAATGCCCACGACTTTATCATGAAGCTGGAAAAGGGCTACGAAACGGAACTTCAGGAAAGAGGTGCAGGACTCTCAGTCGGCCAGCGCCAGCTTCTTGCTTTTGCAAGAACCATGGTTTCCATGCCCAAGATCCTGATCCTTGACGAAGCCACATCATCCATTGACACTCAGAGTGAGATCCTGGTTCAAAAGGGAATCGCTGAGCTTTTAAAGGGCAGAACTTCCTTTGTTATCGCCCATCGCCTTTCGACTATAAAAAATGCCGACCGTATCTTTGTCGTAGATCACGGCCGTATCGTCGAAGCAGGTTCACACAACGAACTGATGGCCCAAAAGGGAGAGTACTACAGCCTTTGCCAAGCTCAGATGGCATAAAATATCCCGCATCATCGGTCCAAAAAGATCAATGATGCGGGTTTTTTGCATTTAAAACGATGTTTTGTTTTCACCGTGTTCAAATTCAGGTATGAAGCTTTCTTTTGCCGTGTCACCTTCCTGGATGAAGGCATTGGTTATCCCCAGTTCAAGGGCGTAGTCCACCAGCCGGGCATATTCTCTCTTTGTGACTTTCCTGTCCAGTTCTTTAAATTCTTCAGGGATCTTAAAAGGAGTATATTGGTTCATGAGCGAAATGAAGACCGAATCCCCGTAAGTCTTGTAAATGTACTCGATACAAGCTTTTGACTCCTTTACATGTCCGGGAAGCAGCAGATTTCTCACTATGATCCCTTTCTTCATCATTCCTCTCTCGTCAAACTCCGGCTCTCCCACCTGACGGAACATCTCCGCTATCGCTTTCTTTGCGATTTCCGGATAATCCGCCGCATTTGAGTATTTCGCCGCAAGTTCGGGAGTAATGTATTTGAAGTCCGCGAGATATATGCCTATAAGGCCCTCCATTTCTTTAAGGACTTCTGTGTCGTCGTAGGATGAAGTGTTGGCGACCACAGGGATCTTCAGTCTGTCCTTAACGAGGAGCAGACTCTTCTTTATCTGCCTGTAATAATGGGACGGGGTTACCAGATTTATATTGTTTGCTCCCATGTCCTGCAGCCTGAGGAATTCATTTCCCAATTCCTCCTCAGTCACCTCGTGGCCTGTGGCAGCTCTCGAGATCTCCTTGTTCTGGCAGTAAACACAACGCAGGTTACAGCCCGAGAAGAATACAGTCCCCGAGCCCTCTTTTCCTGACAAACACGGCTCTTCCCAAAAGTGAAGAGCCGCCCTTGAAATCATTATTTTGTTTGAAACTCCGCAATAGCCTACTCTTCGGATTCCCTGCTTTCCGTCGTCTCCTCTGAGTCCGCTTCGGTCTGCTCCACACTTTCGGGGGCAGGAATAACACTGAATTTCATGCATAATACTAATAATGCGATACCCGCTATAAGAATGAAAATTGAAATAAACTGCGATGTTGAAAGGGGCCCAACAGCTCCTCTTTCAATGTCCCCACGGAAGATCTCGATCACGAAACGTCCGATGCTGTAAAAGATCAGGTAAAAAGCTGAAACCTCTCCCGGCTTCTTGAAAAATCTTGAAATTACAAATACAAGTACAAAGAAGTTCAGGAAATTGGCAACAGACGACATTATCTGCGTGGGATAAAGCGCAACATTGTTAGGTGCAAACAAAGATTCTGTGAAAGTGATGTGAATGGCTCCCTTTGTGGGTGCTCCGTAGCAACAGCCTGCCAACAGACAACCGATACGTCCGAAGCCCTGCGCAATGGCAATTTCCGGAAGAACCAGATCAAACCATTCCAATGTATTTAATTTCTTGATCCTGCAATAGATTATGCAAACAATGGATCCGACGATGATCCCTCCGTAAACAACAAAGCCGTTGGTTATGTTCAAAAGCAATTTGGGATTCTCAATAATGGATCTGATCTCTACTATATAATAAAGGAGCTTCGCTCCGATCGCGCCTCCGATAGCTGCAAGGATTGCAAGGTTGAAGGCTGTATCGGGATCCTTTCCTCTTTTCTTTACACGCTGCTCCAGCACAATGTAGGCTGTTATGATTCCTATAGCTATCATTAATCCGTAACCATGTATGGTCAGG
>JAILNG010000029.1 GCA_024691875.1 Lachnospiraceae bacterium
TACAGAGTGCCGGAAGAAAATGAACTTTCGGAGATACTTAAAAATGTGGATTACAGAAAAATATTGCTTTCTGAAGATAACATGATCTCTTTGACGGAGGGTATGATGGCGGATCTGGGCAGCGTGGCAAAAGGCTACACAGGCGACAAAGTCCTTGAACTCTTTAAAAAGACAGGGATCAGCAATGCTCTCATTAATCTTGGCGGAAACGTGCAGACCTTGGGCGGAAAGCCCGACGGAAGCTCATGGAAAGTAGCAATTGCAGATCCTGACGGTTCGTCTTCCTATGCAGGATATGTTGCAGTAAACGGAAAAACTGTCATAACGTCCGGAGCTTACGAGAGATTTTTTGAAGAAAACGGTAAGATCTACCATCACATTATAGACACATCCACAGGATATCCGGCTAACAACGGACTTATCTCGGTTTCCGTTATCGGAAACGAGGGTGTGGTCTGTGATGCTCTTTCAACATCTCTTTTTGCCATGGGACCTGAGAAGGCGATAGCTTTTTGGAAAAACAGTGATGATTTTGAAGCTGTTTTTATCACAGCGGATGAAAAGATCTTTGTTACGGAAGGCATAGAAAAGGATTTTGTTCCTCTCGGACGTTTTCAAAATGCTGTATCGGAGGTGATCCGTCGTGATTAAAACAAAAACATGGATAATGATCTTTGCGGCGCTTCTTTTGATCTTCGGTGCTTTGAGCTTTTGGAGCGTAACAAGAAAAACGCTCGGGACTGTTGCCAATGTCTATGTTAACGGCGAATGCGTGAAGTCGGTTGACCTTTCGAGAGTCACGGAGAGCTTTGAGTTCAAGGTGGAAACGCCGGCCGGAACAAATGTGATCCAAGTGGAACCCGGAAGGATCAGAGTGAAGGAAGCGGATTGCCCGGATCAGGTCTGCGTGCATGCGGGTTGGATCACGGATTCCGCAAATCCCATTGTATGCCTGCCTCACAGGCTCGTGATCAAGCTTGAAAAGAAAGCGGAGAACAATGACGGACCCGATGCCGTTTCAAAATAAAGCTGATGTTGATCGGATGCTTTAATAAAGAAAAAGGATACAAACCTGTTTTATGAAAAAGAGACCTGATACAAAAAGAATAACCATGGATGCGGTGCTCACAGCAATAGCATTGGTGATCTTTATCGTGGAATTGCAATTCCCCGAGATACTTCCGGTTCCGGGAGTGAAGCTGGGGCTTGCAAATGTCATCACGTTGATCGCCATGTTTCAGCTGGGACCCGTGGATGCTCTTGCAATTCTTTTGGGACGTATCCTTTTGGGCGGAATGTTTTCCGGCCGCATTATCTCAATTCTTTACAGCCTGGCGGGAGGTCTGCTTTGCTATGCGGTGACTCTGGTTTTGCGTAAAGCGGTTTCAAAAAGCCAGATCTGGGTCTGCGGTGTTTTGGGAGCCATTGCCCACAATGCGGGGCAGATCCTTACAGCTGTTGCCATAACCCAAACTCCCGAGCTCTTTGGCTACTTCCCGATCCTTATGGTTTCCGGCCTGCTGACCGGAGCTTTCACGGGCGGGATCGCCACGTTTACCGTAAAGAAAACGCAAAAACTATGGGAACTTAATTAACGCCTCAATAGGGCGTTATTATTTTACTTTACTTTTAGCTTAAAAAGTGAGACAATAAACCTACTTAATTTACAGGAATAACGATCGGAAGGCGTTTAGAAGACATATGCCTGCATGGGGAGGTAAAAAATGCTGATTTCAACAAAGGGAAGATACGCGCTCAGGGTTATGCTGGAGATCGCGGCGGACAAGTCCGGAGATTACGTGCCGCTGGCACGGATCGCGGACAATCAGAACATTTCGATGAAGTATCTGGAAAGTATCATTGTTCTGCTTTCAAAGGCCGGACTTTTGGACGGTAAAAGAGGGAAAAACGGTGGTTACAAGCTCTTTAGGGATCCTGCGGAATACACGGTGCTGGAGATCCTGAGACTTACGGAAGGCGGGCTTGCTCCCGTTTCCTGTCTCGAGGGAGAGATCAACAGCTGCGTCAGGGCAAAGACCTGTCAGACATTGCCGCTGTGGGAGGGGCTGAATAACGTTATTAACAACTATCTGGGAAGTATTTCGATCGCGGAATTGCTGAAACAGGAAGGAAATCCCGGAGCGTATATTTAAAAGTTGAAATCCCACGGTTTAAAGGACTGTGGGATTTTTTATACCAAAGAAGGGCTTTGCGGCTTTATATCAAATAAAAGAAAAAGATATAAAAACCACTTTGTCACTTTACAAAAGCGAACAAAAGTGCAATCATTGATTACATCTCACACAGGAGGATATTTAAATGGCAAGAATTTTCACATCAGCTGATCAGCTCGTAGGCGGAACACCTCTGCTTGAGCTTTCACACATTGAAAAAGAAGATAAACTTGAAGCAAAGGTGCTGGCAAAACTGGAGTATTTTAATCCCGCCGGCTCTGCAAAGGACAGGATCGCAAAGGAAATGATCGAGGACGCTGAAGCAAAGGGTAAATTAAAACCCGGCGCAACGATCATCGAACCTACCAGCGGAAACACGGGTATAGGTCTTGCGTCCATCGCTGCAGCCCGTGGCTATCGCACGATCATTGTAATGCCTGAGACCATGAGCATTGAGCGCAGACAGCTCATTAAGGCCTATGGCGCCGAGATCGTTTTAAGCGAAGGCTCAAAGGGAATGAAGGGAGCGATCGCAAAAGCCGAAGAGCTTGCGGCAGAGATCCCCGGAAGCTTCATCCCCGGACAGTTTGTAAATCCCGCAAACGCTACAGCGCACAGAAAGACCACAGGTCCCGAGATCTGGAACGACACGGACGGTAAGGTTGACATCTTTGTTGCGGGAGTCGGAACAGGCGGAACGATCACAGGTGTCGGCGAATTCCTTAAAGCAAAAGATCCGAAGGTAAAGGTCGTTGCGGTAGAGCCTGCATCTTCGGCAGTTCTTTCCACAGGTGTTTCCGGGCCTCACAAGATTCAGGGCATCGGAGCCGGCTTTGTGCCCGAAGTGCTGAATACCAAGATCTATGATGAGATCATCCCGGTAAAGAATGAAGATGCATTTGAAGTCGGAAGACGCATCGGCCGCGAGGAAGGCGTTCTTGTGGGCATCAGTTCCGGAGCAGCCGCATGGGCAGCGATAGAGCTTGCAAAGCGCCCCGAAAACAAGGGAAAGACGATAGTTGTCCTTCTCCCCGATACAGGAGACAGATACTTAAGCACAGAGCTCTTTGCGATTTGACAAAGTAAAAAGGCTTCCGACTTTTGATCGGAAGCCTTTGCTTTTTATTGGTAATTGGTTATCTCCTGCAACTTTCTCAAAGTCGATGCAAGAATGAAATAATAGATGCATTGACCGACATATGTAAGCACTGAGCTGGGATCATTCGCTGCCAGATTGGTTAAAACTGAAATAGCTGAACAGATCGCAACAATGACAGTGATCACGATCGAGTAAGTAGGGATCGAACTGTCGCTCCTTTTGGCGTTTGCGGTAGCTTCAACAGCTTTAATGGCTGAAATAAAGCCGACATTCTTGATGATGCCCACAGCAGATATGCCTACAAGTATAATGGACATAAAGATCATAACCCCATTGTACAAAGCGCTTGTAGCTGCATCATTAGATACTGAGGAACCTTCAACAAAAATGGCGATAATAATGTATATGACTTTTACAACATCGGCAATAATGACTCCGTAATTTGATAATGTAAGGATCTTAAAACCATCGGATGTAAATGTCTTTTCGGTTGAACTGATCGCATCCTGTCTGATCTTGATGAAAGAGTAAGCTGCGCCGAAGAATGGCGCAATGGTGATCAAGTCTACAAAAAATGAAACTCCGAAATTCATGAGACTGCTGATTAAAAGTATAATTGTTGTGACAGCGAGAACTATAGCTGCGGTTAAATTCTTTTTTTCTGCAATGATGGGTTTGAGCCTTTGAGCATTTGAGATCATAAACTGATCTTCCGTTTTTTCGGTGTTTGACTGTGTTCCCATTTTTTCTAGAAGATCATTGTCTGTTTTAAATTCTTCCATAATATATCCCCCTGATATTTTACAGTTTATGAATTAATGATTTCTTTTGCAAGGTTAAGGTTGATACCCAACAGGATATAGTAACCGATTGCGGCTGCACTGCCGAGCATGCCGAAAATATTTGTTGTGGTAAGGGCGGTGATCAATGTAAGGCCATTTAACACGCCGATGATATAAAGCATAACCACGGAAAAGCCGGAAACTTTTTTGACAACAGTATCATCGTTGATCGCAGCTTTGATGCTTTCGATCGAAGAATCGAGTCCTGCATTCTTAATGATCATGAGAGCTATAATAGCACCGAAGATCAAAAAGAAGACACCGAATAAGACAAGCATAACGATTCCGAGGGAAGGTTCTCCGGATGCAAACCCGATAACGATCATCAAAATGCTGACCAGAACAACTAACAATGCGAGCAGCGAGTAGCCGACGATTCCGATAATGTTCATTACTTTAAGCATGGAGAAGCCGGTTGTGGAGATACGGTCGTTCATGGCATTTCGTACGGAAAGGAAAATGATCAGAAAGCCCACGGCTGTTAAGATGAGAGGCAGGCTTCCGAACATGGAACCCATGAATGAACTGCTCCGGGCAGTATCCAGATAGTCATAGAACTGATTCATATCGTAATTGTAACCGTATGTGTACTCCAATTGTTCTAACATATCATTTACCATTATCGAACCCATTTCGGCCTGTTTTTGCCGGCCTAAAGGAACGAGAAAGATTGCAACCGCCAGACATATGATCATAGCGAGCATTTTTCCGGATGTAAGCAATGTTCTCAAGCTCATGGCACGGCTGCTGAAGCCTTTGTTTACGGGCATTTCGGGACGACTTTCTTCCGAAGGTGTCAAGTTGTTTTGTAATTCTTCCATAAGTACCCCCTTAAAGGAAATTTGACATAATTGTCTTAATAAAGATAACATTTAAGGCATATACTTGCAAGATATTTTTTTATGCATCAAAGCGGTAAAGTGAGGCGGATCACAGAACTATACAATCGTATCTTATGGTTTTTCCGCTCAGAGAATAACCGGGCTTAAGATCTCCCAAAAAAGGGCCGTCTGCCGGCCGTTTCACCACGATCTTACGGGGATGAGCCGCCAGAGCGGCCTGCATCAGATCGGATTCATCCGAGCTCTGCCTTTCGAGAAGGTAGATCATCTGAAACTTCTTTTTAACGAGACCTGAATTCTTTTTGGCAGGAAACATGGGATCCAGAAGGATCATGTCCGGCGGATCGAGAAGTTTCGGAAGTTCCGCGATGCTGTCACCCTCAATAACCGTCATACGTTTTGCGGCATCCGAAAGCCATTGCACCTTTAAAGCACGTCTCACAGTGTCTTTAAGAAGAGCACATATGATTGGATCCCGTTCGTACAAGGTCACTTTAAAGCCTGCAAATGCCAAAAGCACAGAGTCTTCTCCGAGACCGGCTGTGGCATCGATCACTGCGAGATCTTCGGGTTTTTCGCCTTTAAATTTTGCGGCTTTTACAAGAAGCTCATGGTCCACACGCCCTTTTTCGAGTCGCTGCCGGAGCTTGCTGAAATCGCCGTGCAGGGCCTGTCCTTCACTTTCAAAGAACAACCCTTCTTTATTATAACGAAGAATAATATCTGCATTTTTAACCGAATCCGGGCTTTCCGTGAATTCCACGCCAAGGGTACGGGCAAGCTTTTCCGCCGAGCCGCGTTCACCGCCCTTTTCAAATAATACTTTGACTTTATCCGGTTCTTTAAATACAGTCTTTTTTATTACTTCCAAATCCATCACTCCGTTCGGTTTATTTCGGTTTACGTTAATGTAAGCAACATAGATTTTGCCTTATTTCCCGAATTTAGTCAAGTTTAAGGGGGAAAGAGGGCGCAACGTTTGCTGCATAAATGTGAACAGGAACTGAAAATTATATAGAAATTTTCGTTGACATTTTGGGAGCAAGTTGGTAGTTTGATTTCTGAATATCAAAAGGCGGAAAAGGACAGAAATCTTAACATTGAACCGCCTATATCGAAACGGAGACATTATGGAAGACAATACAGTTAAAGCAACAAAGAAAAAAAGCCTTTACAGCAGGATAACCGAACAGATCACGGGGGTCTTTCTGCCGATAATCAGCTATTTGACAGCGGCAAGCATTTTAAAGAGTGTGATCATTCTTTTGGGGAATTTTGACGTTATCGACACGGCAGGCGGCGTTTACAAGATCTTTTACGCTGTTTCCGACGGCTTTTTCTTTTTTCTTCCTTTTTTTCTTGCCATTACAGCGGCAAAACAGTGGAAGGCAGATCCTTTTATTGCACTGTTGATCCCTGTAGCCATGCTCTATCCGGATCTGACGGCCATTCTTGAAAACGGGCGGGAACTGAGCTTTGCGGGCTTGAAAGTTCTTCCTGCAATTTATCACTCAAGCGTCTTTCCCATCCTTCTTGCGGTGGGATTGCTGAAGTTTGTGGAAATCCCCTGTGACAAGTACATCCCCGAAGCGGTAAAAGGATTTCTTAAACCGATAGTATGCTGTCTGATCGTCCTTCCCGTAACCTTTTTGGTTTTCGGACCTGTGGGAACCGCTGTCGGAGATTTCCTTACAAACATATTCAGTTTTATATATGAAAGAAACGCAATTCTTGCCGGCGCTTTTATGGGCTTTTTCATTCAGCCAATGGTGGCACTGGGGGTACACTGGAGCATTGTCCCTGTCAGCATCGCTGCCATTGCGAACAATGGTTTTGATGTGATAATGCCATTACTTGGCGGTGCTGTTTACAGCCAGAGTGGGGCCTGCCTTGCATATGCCTTGTTTACAAAAGCAAAGGAAAGGAAGCGCATCGGCTATCAGGCTTCTTTTTCCTGCGCTATCGGAGTTACTGAGCCGGCTCTGTTCGGAGTTACGGTTGCAAACATCAGAGTTATGATCGCTGCGTGCATCGGAGGAGCTGTAGGCGGTGCTATAGTGGGCTTTGCGGGAACTCATTGCACTTCTTTTGCTTTCCCGAGCTTTGTGACATGTGTGGCTTACGTGGGACCCGGGTTTGTTGAATTTTTGTTCTCCATGGTTGCAGGGTTCATTGTGGGCTTTGTTCTCACGGCATGTCAGAAGAAATGGCTTCAAAGCCTCGATTGAGATTGATTTTTACAACAACTGATTAACCTTGCTAATGCCAATAAGAATGAAAAATGATTTTTGATTTAAAGGAACAGGTGTTAAAATGGCTACATTAAAGAACATTGATTTTATGATCCCACGGAGGTAAACAATGAGTCGCACTTTTAAGCCTGTAAAAGAAGGTAAGGTAAGAGAAATTTATGATAACGGCGACAGCCTGATCATGGTGGCAACAGACCGCATCAGCTGTTTTGACGTGATCCTTGGTAACAAGGTAACACACAAGGGTGCTGTTTTAACACAGATGTCAAAATTCTGGTTCAATATGACAAAGGACATCCTGCCCAATCACATGATCTCTACGGATGCAAAGGATCTTCCCGAATTCTTCCAAACAGAGGAATTTAAGGGCAACACCATGATGGTTAAGAAGCTTACAATGCTTCCCATCGAATGCATCGTTCGCGGCTACATTACAGGAAGCGGCTGGGCAAGCTACAAAGAGAACGGAATGGTTTGCGGTATCAAGCTTCCCGAAGGACTCAAGGAATCCGAAAAGCTCCCTGAGCCTATCTACACCCCCAGCACTAAGGCAGAGATCGGCGATCATGATGAGAACATCTCTTTCGAGAGATCGGTGGAAGTACTTGAAAAGCAGTTCCCCGGAAAAGGTCTTGAGTATGCGACCGCCATTAAGGATGCAACCATCGCTCTTTACAAGAAGTGCGCTGACTATGCTCTCACTCGTGGAATTATCATTGCAGATACAAAATTTGAATTCGGTCTTGACGAGAATGGCCGCGTGGTGATCGGCGACGAAATGCTGACACCCGATTCTTCCCGTTTCTGGCCTGCTGAGGGCTATGAAGCAGGACATTCACAGCCTTCTTTTGACAAGCAGTTTGCGCGCGACTGGCTGAAGGCCAATCCCGGAAACAATTGGGTTCTTCCCGAAGAGATTGTCGAAAAGACTATCTCCAAGTACCTTCAGGGCTTTGAAATGCTTACAGGAAAGAGCCTTGAAAGCTTTATCGAAGCATAAAATTTTCTTCTCTATATCCTCTTACGTGCAGATTTTGATGAACAGCAAAACTGCACGTATTTTTTTGCGCTCCGGAGAGGG
>JAILNG010000089.1 GCA_024691875.1 Lachnospiraceae bacterium
TATACCGAGATCATGGTGCTCGCAGGTTCCGTTAAGTTTAACATGTCTTCCGTTAAGAAAAAGTCCCTTGTCTGTAGTGATCTCAACATCCTTAAATCCGATGTTAAACTCCTCAAAGTCAACAACAGAGCCGTTTTGAAGGAGCTCTGCCCTGAATTTATAAAGATTTGGTGAAGTGATATCCCAGAGCTTAACTTGTTCTACTCTTGTAGTAACTCCTTCATCACCAAGATGTTGTGCATCACCCTCACATGAAAACACCATTTTTGAATTTTTATCATTTTCAAAAAGAGAAATATGGTACTTAAGTCCTAAATTTTTGCTAAAAATCTCACTTCTTACAGTCAGATCAAAATCTCCGATTCCGTTTTCCTGTCTTACGGTGTCTGTGTGAATGTAGATCCCGTCAATTCCGATGTAATCTTCGGGTTTTACGATGAGGCTGACCTTTCTGTATATGCCTGCGCCGGAGTACCATCTGGTGTTGGGGCTTTGATTTCTTGCAACCACCAGAACACGATTAACTCCATCCTTAAGAAGGTCGGTGATCTCAAAGAAAAAAGACGTGTAGCCGTACTTCCATTCACCTGCTTTTTTACCGTTCACAAAGACTTCGGAATCCATGTAAACACCGTCAAAATAGAGGAATGCATGGCCTCCCTCGGGGATCTCGGGCTTTTCAAAATCTTTAATGTATCTTCCGATCGAGTCCTCGTACAGATTGTTGGTGTCATGCACAAGCCAGTCGTGGGGGATCTCGACGGGTGTAAAAAGGGATTCGTCCTTCAGGGCCTCTTCATTTGTTGAATCAAGGCCGGATTTAAGGAATTTCCAATTGTCGTTAAAAAGTGTTTTCATGGTTTCACTCTTTCTTTTGTAATTTGATTTCATTGACAATATCACAGCAAATAAAAAAATACAACTGTAAAAATTTCACACGAAATGTGTGCAGTTTTATCCCGGATAAGACGCGCAAAAAAACTCCCGACGATCGCCGGGAGTATAAAAAGTTCGGGTATTTTTTTATTTTACCGCTCCGAAACCGAGAATGGTAAATTTCTTGTTCTCGTCACCTTTTTGCATCCGTACTGTCACTTTGTGCTCAGATGCAGACTCTTCGTTAAACACAAGTTTTGCGTGGCAATGAGTCCAGCCCACTTTACGGGGATTCATTGAAAACAGCGTTTTTCCGTTATCGATCACTTCAGCAGTACCGAATTCGGGTGAAGAACTGTCCTTAAAGATAATGAAAAGCTTTGAGCAATTGATCTTTAAAGTGAATTCCTTATCCCCCGCAAGATGCTGCCAGTTGTAAGGGAATTCGGGTGTCTGAGTCAGATCGAAATCCCTTTCCACTGCCTGAAGCTCCTTGTCTGTTTCCTTAAAGTCTCCCGGATCCACAACGGCTCCGTCGAAGCTTTCTTTTGCGTCAAAAAGGCGCACATCTTCAAAATCCGCTCCGATGGCAGGTTTCACATCAAGCTTCACAGCCGCATCCTTCTTCGCATATCTGTCGGCAGCTTTAAAGATCTCTGCCAGACAGTCCGAAGCCACGATGTGTCCGGTGTTTGTGGGATGGAACTGATCGTAAAAATACTCATTCTTGTGAAGCACTGCCTTTTCCTTATCCAAAAGATAAAACTCGGGCAAAACCGCATTCTTAAGGCTCACCATGGGCAGATTGTACTTGTATCCGACAGGTGCAAGTCTGTCCTGAAGATTATAATCATCGGCAAAAACCATGAAAGGTATCATTACGGCAGGTGCTTTTTCACCTTTCATGATCTTCTTGACCAGCGATTCAAAAGCAATGCCCTCCGTCTCGTCATCCGAATCGTTTACGGCAAATTCAACGATCACGATGTCCGGATTTATCTCTCCGTTCTTAGTAACATCCCTGTCGTATCTTAAAAGTCCAAGCTCGGAAGGCGTTCCGCCGACTCCGGCTTTTACGTACTTTACGTTATCATCCGCTTTACGTCCGCAGATCTCACAGAACTTAAGGAAAGTAAGGTAAGCGTAGCATCTCGTGTTGATGGGAATGGCTCCTGCGCCCTGCGTAATAGAACCGCCGATAAAAGCAACCGTAACCTCTTTTCCTGCTCTGGCATCTTCCATAGCCTTCTGGATCCTGGTGAGATTACCGTAATTCATTACCGATCTTAAGATCATTCTCTTGTATTCATCGGAAGTCAGGTCGGGCTTTCTGTCGGGAACCGCTTCGGGAGCCTCAAAACCGGGCTGCAGGTAAAGCTTTACTGTAACATTTGCTGACACTTCAGGCACATCAAATTCAAATCTGATCTGTCCGGGAACATCATCGTCATCCGACCAGCTGACCTTTGAAAGATCGATGTACTCCTCCACTCCTGTCAAAGGGACTTCCTTTGAAAAAGTGGTTCCGGTAACATAAGGATCTTTGTGTCCATAGAACTGAAAAGCAAAAAGAGTCTTGTCCGCATTTGCTTTTGTGTCCTCGGAGAGCTCCGCAGACACTCCGATACCTGCGATCATCTTTTTAAATCCGTCCGCTGTTTCGACCAATTTAAGCATCTCTTCATCTTCAATATTCCCGATGATCTTTGATGCATTTGCTATACGTCCGTTCTGGTAAAGATATTGAATGTTCTTTCCGCCCGGCTGGGGAAGGCCGCAAATGGCCTTGTTTTTCATTAAATAATAAAATTTACCTTTCGACACTGCGTCTGTAGGCGTCATCCGTTCCATAAACAATCACCCTTTCGATTATCACGCCCACTTCAACGGCCGTGATCTCCAACTTATTTATACCTTTCTTTATCTCCCCTTCAAAAAAAGTTCTTCTTTCCTGCGCAATTACATCCCTGCACCAGCGTGGATCGCTGTTTTCTCCTGCCATGAAATCATTGGGCACAAGATTCAGCTTCTTTGATCTTTCTCCGTTCAGACTGATCTGAACATTCAAAGCTCCTCCGAATTTCAAAGGATTTGTGGGTGCCGTCACAAGTTCGATGTGCTGCTTGCCCTCAAAATCACTTTCAAATTCCCAAACAGCCTTGGGTGCTTTTTCTCCCTTACCGTAATCATCAACTCTGCCAAGTACCTTAAGTCCTTCCTCGTACTTGCCGTAGCCCTTGAGCAAAGTGAATTTTCCTTCGGTACCGGGAATGAGCTGAGTAAAGTCGGAGGCTTTCAGATTGATAGCTCCCTCCCTTACATAATCTCTGATAGTACCAAACACGCGTCTGTCTGTCGTTACAAATTCAATACCGAAGCCATGGCTTACGATCTCTACCGTAGTACCGTCAGCTCCGACACAGGTGTAAATGTGATCCGTATCATCTCCTGCCGCTTTGATCAATTTGTAAAGATCCTGAGTTGCAGTCTGGTCGTTAAGTATCTCTATGCTTTCTCCGTTTGTTTTCTCATATATGGTATACGCGATCTTGCCAAGACCCGAATTGGCCACTTCCAGAAAAGCGGGAACGGCATTTACGTCAATCCTCATGGGACGTCCGTAAACTCTTACGTAAACCTTTTCTCTGTCTGCAAGAGTGAGCTTTAACGAAGGCTTTTCTACAGGTGTAAAGTTTGCGATCACAGGCATACGCATATCGAAGTCGTTCCATGTGGTGAAGCCGATATGTGCTTCAAGCTGCATGCCGTGCCATTTGCCCCTCTTGAACCTGTCCATTTCATTGGCCAGATCTTTATCCCTTGCAATACGCTCCGCAGCCAGCTTACCGTAGAAGTTTGCAATGCTCTTTCCCTGCTTTGCGTAAAGCAGGTTCTTGTCACTGTAAAGCCACATGAGATAGAGGTTAGTTGAAGCGATCACCGGCCAATAGATCGTTGAATAAAAGCCGTTTTTACATTCGGGCTTCATTTTCTTGTTGAGTTTCAAAGCTCTGTCTTCCAGTTCCTCAACAAAGTTTATCATCCTGTCATTCTCAAAATTATCGCAGACATTGTACACTCCGTTGTGTACGGTTTCAGGTCTTCTCTGAGAATTAAGCTGATAAGCATCGGTCAAAAGTCTTCCGATCTCTTTCTTTACCGAAGGAGTCTCGGTCGGGAAAAGTGAATCCGTAAGGAAATCCGTAAACTCTTCCGGACTGTTGAGATTTGAAGATCCCCATTTGTCAAAGTCGTAAGCGATCTGCATGAAGTAGTAAAGAGGAAGCTCATTAAACTTGATGTCTCCCACATTGACCACCCATACATCCTTAATACCAAAATCATAGGCTTCGGTCATTTCTTCCCAGACCTGAGGGAAAGATGTGGAATTTACCCATTCATAAGACACGGGACCGCCATGGTAGTCCAAATGGAAATACATTCCGTAACCGCCCT
>JAILNG010000108.1 GCA_024691875.1 Lachnospiraceae bacterium
TATGAAGAAAGGCCTTTACGCAACCCAGATCCCTTCCGCAACTTCGCTTGCCTGCACATGGGATACGGAGCTTGTGAAGGAGCTTTACATCGGTATCGGTGAAGAAATGAGCGAGAACGACATTGACGTCCTTCTCGGACCGGGCATAAACATCCACCGCCATCCTCTTTGCGGCAGGAATTTCGAGTATTTTTCGGAAGATCCTTATCTTACGGGAAAGATGGCTTGTGCAGCCGTTGAAGGCATCGCGGAAACCGGGCATGAAGCTGTCATAAAGCACTTCTGCGCAAACTCCCAGGAGGTGGGCAGATTTAATGAGAACAACGTGATCTCCGAAAGAGCGTTGAGGGAGATCTACCTTAAAGGCTTTGAAACGGCGGTAAAGGAAGGACATGCAAATTCCATCATGACCTCCTACAACATGGTGAACGGTCATCACACATCTGCTTTCTACGATCTTACGGAGACTATTCTCCGAAGAGAGTGGGGTTTTGACGGAATGGTAATGACCGACTGGTGGGCAAGGCTTAACGATGTAGTGAAGGGCGGTTTTGAGCACAATCTGACAGACGTTCGCTCCATGGTACGTGCGCAGAACGACATCTACATGTGCGTTGACAGCGGAACTGCCGAGACCAATGAAAGAGGCGATAACCTGGAAAAATCACTGGAAGAGGGCAAACTCACAAGAGCCGAGCTGGAACAGTGCGCGATACACATTTTGAACTTCATGCTGAGACTGCCTGTTGCGAAAAAATGACACCATAACCCCGTCCTCAAAGGTTCATTCTTGAAGTGGGATTTTGATTATGATATAATATAAAATTGCTCGTTTAAAATTTAACGATAGAAACAGCTATACAAGGGCTATGAAAGGAGTTCTTTTAATGAAAAAGCTTGAACACAGCAAATACATTCTTGCTATTAAGCCCGTACTCAAGAAACTTCTTGATGCGGTTCTGGCAAAATATCCCTATGCTTCGATCCTTGCGGTCGATTCCATGGGCAACATGTTCTCATCCGGAAAGACCGGTGTCTCCATCAGCGAGGTACCGAGATACGCAAACTGCGGCTTTGTTATCAAGGCATATGATGGCAATGCGTACGGTGAGTACTCTTTTAACGAGGTTTCCGAGGAACTGATCCCCGCCATCGTTAAAAAGGTTGAAGAGGCAATGAGCCTTAAGAGCGTTATCAAGGGTGATCTCACTCTCTGCGAATACAAGCAGATGAAAGATGAACCCTGCACATTCTCGGACAGCAGCGAGTACGAGATCGCACCCTGGGAAATGGGTGATGACAAGATCATCGCAAAGCTCACTGAGCTCAAAGATGCGCTTCTTGCTACAGACAAGAGGATCATCAACGCGGCTGCCCGCATCAATTACCAGAAGTACACAAAGCTCTTCCTTTCCAAAAACAAGGATATGATCCAGAGCAACATGTGGGTTGAGGCGTATCTCATCATCGCTGCAAAGGAAGGCGACACTGTGCGTGACAACTACTGTCCTTTCTCCGGACTTTGCGGTTTTGAGATCATGGACGAGATGGAGAAGGGCGTTAAGAAGGCAAGCTCAGAGGTTATCGAGCTTCTCACGGCTGAGCCCATTAAGCCCGGCACCTACACCTGCGTTTGCAATCCTCACGTTACCGGCATGATCGTGCATGAAGCTTTCGGTCACGGCGCTGAGATGGACATGTTCGTTAAGGACAGAGCCATCGCTCAGAGCTACATCGGAAAGCGCGTTGCGTCAGATCTTGTTACCATGCATGACAGCGGTAATGCGGTCGCTCAGGCGGGCACCTACTTCTTTGACGACGAGGGCGTTCTCGCAACCGACACTATCATCATTGACAAGGGCATATTAAAAACAGGCATGTCCGACGCTCAGTCCGCAATGTACCTCGGCACCGAGCCCACAGGAAACGGAAAGCGCGAGTCTTACAAGAGAAAGGCCTATACACGTATGACCAACACCTACTTCGAGGCGGGAAATGACAAGGTCGAAGACATGATCGCTTCCGTCGATTACGGCTTCCTTCTCGAAAATCCTTCTTCAGGTATGGAGGATCCCAAGAACTGGGGCATACAGATGATGGTTGACATGGCGCGTGAGATCAAGAACGGCAAGCTCACGGGCAAGGTGTTCTCACCCTGCATCCTTTCGGGCTACGTTCCCGACCTTCTCGAGTCCATCTCCATGATGAGCGATACGGTCGAACTCGGCGGTTCCGGCGCCTGCGGCAAGGGTTACAAGGAATTTGTCAAGGTTTCCGACGGCGGCCCGTACATCAAGGCTCAGATCAGATTAGGCTAAGGGGGAGATCAAATGATTGACAGAATCTTAAAAGTACTTAAAAACAATAACGTAGGCATATACAAACTGCGCGATAACATCATCGAATCCACGGAAGTCTTCTTCGTAAAGAAGAAGCTGGACACCAGAAGAATTGCAAACACAGAGACCGTTTCGGTCACGGTTTACAAGGAGTTTGAAAAGGATGGTGTCAACTACCTCGGAGACGCAAGCTTTGCCGTTGAACCCTCAATGAGCGAAGAAATGATAGACAGCAAGGTAAAAAAGGCTTTCTTCTCAGCCGGCTTCGTAACCAACAAGGCATATGCCCTTGCGGACAAGCTCGTGGAAGACACTGTTTTCGTTAAGAGCAACATTTCCGAACTTTCTGCGGATGCGGCCCTCGGCAAGATGGTAGATGCGCTTTACAAAAATGACACCGACGACAACACATTCATAAATTCCGCAGAGTTCTTCCTCACAAAGAGAACTTCCAAGATGATCACAAGCAACGGCGTAGATGTAAGCTGGGTAAAGTACGTCGTTAGAGGCGAGTACGTTTGCCAGTGCAAGAAGCCGGAGGATGTTGAGACCTACGCAAGCTTCGAATATGACGATCTTGAGTGCGACCAGCTTTCCGAAAAGGTTAAGGAAACTCTCGCAATGACGAGAGACAGAAGCGTTGCGGTTGCAAATCCCGTGAACGGTAAGTGTGACATCGTTCTTCCGAATCAATACGCGGAAGAGGTGCTTAATTACTTCATCGATCAGACTGATGCGTATTACAATTTCGCAGGTTACTTTGAGAATAAGGTGGGCGATTTTGTTCAGGGAAAGGAAGAGATCACAGGCGACAAGATCACTCTCGACCTTCTTCCCGACGAGCCTTTTTCCGTCGACGGTATCAAAATGGTTGAACTGCCCGGCATTGAAAACGGCGTATTGAAGAACTATCAGGGATCGCTTCGTTTTTGCCGTTATCTTAATGTTCCCGCTGTGGGCGGTTACAACAAGTACAGAGTTGCGAGCGGAAAGATGAGCTTTGAAGATATGAAGAAGCAAAAAGGTCTTTACATCGTGAATTTCTCCGATTTCCAGATGGATTCCGTTGTGGGCTGCTTCAGAGGCGAGATCCGTCTTGCTTACTACAACGACGGCACAAAGATCGTTCCCGTTACAGGCGGCAGTGTAAACGGCTCAATTCAGGAGGTTCAGAGCAGCTTAAGGCTTTCTTCCGAGCGTCAGGAAACCACAACGATTTCCGGCCCCAAGGCCATTTTCCTTAAGGATGTTTCCGTAGCAGGCTGCTGATAATTTTCCGTTTAGTTAAATTTAGAGACCAAATTTAACCGTTTGGTCTCTTTTTTTACCCTCTTGGTAAAAGTATATTGTAATAAAGCGTAATTTTTGGTATCTTTGTCTACAACAAAAAGGGCATTAACGCACTGAAGCGAAGAATCAAGCAGGCATATGCCCGAAAAACAATTCATACGAGGGAGATTATGAAGAGTAAAGAAAAAAAGAAAAGTGAATACAGCACTTGGAAAACCGTTAAGCGGATGCTCAAGGCATTGAAAGAAATTTACCCGAAGCTTTTCGTTTATGGTGCGATCGCAACCGTAGTAATGGGGCTGAATCCTTTCTGCTCGGTTTTCCTGCCCAAGATAGCCATCGGTGTTTTGGAAGCGGGCGGCAGCGATGTCATCAAAAATCTGATCGTTTCGATGGTGATCTTTTTTGCGGTGGCCGGTACATTGGCCTGCCTCAGCGAGCTCATGGATAACATACTGACGGCGGAGTGCCTGAACGTCAGGTTCACCTACCTGAAAAATCAGGCTGAAAAGATCCAGAAAATGGATTACAAGTACGCAGAGGATTCCAAGTTTTATGAAAAATACGACAAGGCCATGTCCGCCTGCGACAATGACAACAACGGCGTAGAGGGCATGTACGGAAAGCTCATGAGACTTCCCGCAAAGATCCTGGCACTGATCGGAATGATCGTTCTGGGAGTCAGCCTGCATCCGCTGGTCGTTCTTGTGCTGGTGCTCCACGTGGCTGCCACCATGTTCGTTTCGGCAAAATCCCACGACTTTGAGTACGCCAGAAAGGAAGATCTGGCAAAGGCACGCAGACGCTTAAGGTACTACGAAAACACATCCTCCGACTTCAAATTCGGAAAGGACATCAGGATCTTCAATCTGCGCGACAGGATCTTAAAGAACTACAAAACCGAGATCCGTGCATATGCAGGCGTGAGGACTCTCATTGAGAACAAGAGATTTGCGCTGGCGTTCTTAAGCCTCTTTACGCTTCTTCTTACAAATGTTGCCATGTACGGTTTCCTGGTTTACAAAGCATTTCACGGAATGCCCATCAGTGATTTCACTATGTACATTACGCTGATCACCACGCTCCTTGCATCTATGATCGATCTTGGAAGTGATGCGACCTTCTTAAGAAACGAAGGACAGTATGTGGATGATTACTTCAAGATGATCGACGACGATCTGATCAGCGAAGGCGACAAAGAAGTTGATGCGTCCGATTCCGTGGAGATCGTGTTTGATCATGTAACATTCCGCTATCCCAACACTGAAAAGAACATTTTTACGGACTTTTCATTTACGATACATAGAGGAGAACGCCTGGCTGTCGTTGGTGTGAACGGCGCCGGAAAATCCACGCTGGTAAAGCTGATCTGCGGACTTTACGAGCCCAATGAAGGACACATTTACATTAACGGAACAGACATCAGAGAGATCAAAAAAGAAAATCTCTATTCTCTTTACTCCACAGTTTTCCAGGATTTCACCATTCTGGCATTTTCCCTTCGTGACAATGTTTCCTGCGGTGTAAAGGAAAATGATGATGAAAAGATAAAGGAAGTCCTGAAGAAAGTCGGTCTGGGTAAGAAACTGGAAAGTCTTGAGCAGGGGCTGGATCAGATGATGCTTAAGGTCATCGAAGAAAAGGGAACAGACTTCTCCGGAGGTGAAAGGCAGAAGCTTGCGATCGCCAGAGCACTTTACAAGGATGCGCCCATGGTCATCATGGACGAACCCACAGCTGCGCTTGACGCTCTCGCTGAAGCGGAAATCTACGAAAGCTTTGCGGATCTTGTAAAAGGAAAAACCGCAATTTACGTTTCCCACCGTCTTGCCAGCACACGTTTCTGTGACAAGATCGCGCTTTTCGACAGCACGGGTGTGAGAGAATACGGTACTCACGAAGAACTTATGGCGAAAAAAGGTGAGTACTACAACATGTTTGTGGTACAGGGCAAATACTATCGCGATAATCCCAATGCGGATGCGGAAAATGAAGCCGCAGAAGCCGGAAATGTGATGGAAAACGGGGAGGTAGCGGTATGAAAGCATTGAGACACTTTTTAAAGCTTGCCTGGAGCGTAGCCCCGGATTATATGCTTGTAATGATCTTTGAGGCAGTGCTTAAAGCCGCACAGGCGATACTGGGAGTTTACTTCCCGAAGCTTTTGATCGATGAACTTACGGGTGATAAAGATGTTAACAGACTTTTGCTTTACATCGGACTCATCATTGCAAATGTGGTCGGAATGCAGCTGATCACCAACATCATCAACAGATACGTTGCTGTAAAACGTGAAAAGGTTGCGATGTACATGAGAAGAGCCATGAGCAAGAAGATCATGAACATCGAGTACTCCTACCTTGAGGATCCTTACTATCTGGATCTTAAGGAAAGAGCCGTTTTTGCGATCAATAACCAAAATGCCATTGAAAACACCATAATCAGCGTCGCAGAAGCAGTCAGCAGCATTGCAACCCTTGTGGGACTTGTGGTCGTAATGGCAACTCTGGGACCTGTGCTGATCGTTGCTCTCATCATAGCATTTGTTCTGATGCTTGCATTCTACGGCATCATCTCGAAAACAATGATCTGGTTCCAGACAAACCTGATCCCCATCAATCGCCGCTTCGGTTACTACTTCAACCTTTCAATGGGTAAGGACTCTCAGAAGGAGATCCGACTTTACGGTATGGAGCCGATGATAACGGACACCATAGGGAAGACAAACAAGGTAGTATGCGATAATTTCAACCAAATGTTCAGACGCGTGGGCTTGTCCACAGGCCTTATGAGCGCTGTTGGTGTGCTGGTTTCCGCATTTTCCTACGTTTACGTCGGCATCAGAACGGTGTCTGACAGGTTTGGACGCTTGCTTTCCCTGGGCGATCTGACAATGTACGTTTCTTCTTCCGTAACCTTCGCATTATCCATGGGCAAGACAGGAGCGCAGGTGGTTCAGCTGATCCAGGAAACTGTTTTCTTAAAGCCTTACCTTGAGTTCATGCAGATACCCGAGGAAGTAAAGGAAAAGGGCAAGGAGAAGTTCACCGGCGAGATCGAGACCATCGAGTTCAAGGATGTGACATTTACCTATCCCAAGGCTGAAAAGCCCGTCCTTAAGAACATTTCATTTGCGGTTAACCGCGGACAGAAGATCTCCATCGTAGG
>JAILNG010000159.1 GCA_024691875.1 Lachnospiraceae bacterium
TCCAAGACCACGGTTTCCGAGCTTGTTTCAAGAGCATTTGAGTATTCTGCACTTGTGTTTGCGAGTGCAACCTACAACGCCGAGATCTTCGACCACATGCACACCTTCCTTACGGATCTTGAGAACCACAACCTTTCCAACAGGACCGTAGGTGTCATTGAAAACGGCAGCTGGGCGCCCACAGCCGGAAAGAAGATCAACGAGATCCTCGCCAACATGAAGAACATGACTGTCCTGGAGCCTCAGGTCTCATTGCTTTCTTCTTTGAACGAAGCATCTCTCGCAAAGCTTGATGAGCTTGCGGATGCACTTGCGGCTGCAGTAAAATAAACCGGAACACAATCCTTACCCCGGTAGCTTAACAGCGCGCCGGGGTCATTTTTATGCAAAAAAAAACTTGACGACTTCGGTTTATCGTGATAAACTCAATATGGTTTATCGTAATAAACCATTGTGCATATACTTATCGTACTAACTTTCGTCATGCGCATTTTACCGGAGGTCATCATGGACATAGAACTTGGAAATATACAGGAGAGATTTGCGGATCTGGTGTGGGCTAATGAGCCTTTGGCATCGGGGGAGCTTGTTAAACTTTGCGAAAACGAATTCAATTGGAAAAAGCCCACGACTTACACCGTACTTCGTAAGCTTTGCGAAAAGGGGCTTTTTAAAAACGAAAACGGGATCGTTTCCGCACTTGTTTCAAAGGATGATTTCTATTCGGCAAAAAGCAAGCAGATAATTGAGGAATCCTATGAAGGGTCGCTGCCTGCTTTTATCGCAGCATTTATGAGCGGAAAAAAGATCTCTGTAAAAGAAGCGGATGAAATTCAACAAATGATCGACAGGTTCAGAAAGGGGGACTGAGGCTGGTCTGTCCGATTTCATACCAAAGTGTCTTGAGCCTTATCCCAAGCGTCGAAACCATCCCCTCTGACATTGAGATGGCAAACAAGCCTGTGATCCGATCGGGTATCAGCCCCGTGAATGCTTTTGTGAACCCTGTACTTGAGGAAAATTTTACTCCGAATGTCGAAAGCAGTGCAAACCCCATGCAGGTTGCAGTCGGAGTTGCGGGAAACATATGGCTTACGGGCATTGCAGTTATGAGCTTATATGCCTTTATAAGCCTGATAAGGATAAGGAGACTTACGAGAGAGGTTGTTATCCCGTTGAAATCGCGTAATAAGCCCTGCCTTTTCTCCAAACAAAAATGTTGACATGAAAAGCCATAAATGGTAATGTGATAACAACCAAATTGTGCGAAGCAGGTTTTTCCTGCCAAACATTTTTTATCAGGAGGATTTTATGGAAAACGATAACTACAACAACAATGGACCTCAGGGCATTGAGATCGCTTGCCTCATCCTTGGAATAGTGTCTATCGTAAGCTGGCTTTTCAGTATCGGTGCTTTCATCGGTATCGGATGCGGTATCGCGGGACTCATCTGCGCATCAAAGGCAAAAGCAGCAGGCATCATGAGCGGCATGCGTACAGGTGGATTTGTATGCTCACTCATCGGTTTGATCGGCAGTTCACTCGTGTTCATTATAAGCTGCCTTGCTTGTCTTGGAGTTGCTGCACTCGGTATTGCGGGAGCAGGCATGTAAGTTTGTATCGATGACAATGTAGCCTGTTCGGGAGATTGTTTCTTTCGAACAGGTTTTTTTGTGAGGTATTATGGTAATAAAACTTTTTGGTGAAAGACTTGTCTCGGTTTACGGACTTCTCGGTGTGGGAGGTTTTGTACTCGGGATTGCGGTACTTGCGATCGTCTGCAGAGTAAAAAAAGTCTCGTTTGACGATGTGATCTACGTTTACGTTTGGGCGGGGATCATGGCAATCGTGGGAGCCAAGGCGCTTTATCTTTTACTTGATATCCAAAACATCATGGCTGCTTTTCAAAAGGGCGGTAACTACCTTACCTCCTATCTGAAAGCTATCTTCGGAGGAGGACTCGTGTTCTACGGCGGTCTGGGAGGCGGAATGCTGGGTGTGTTTCTTGCTTGCAGGTACTTTAAACTGGATTTCAGGGCCATTCTGGCGACTGCGATCCCCACACTTCCTTTGGCACATGCTTTCGGAAGATTGGGCTGTCACACCGTAGGATGCTGCTACGGTGTTCCTGTCCGCGGCCACTTCGGAAAGATGTACACGAACTCAATGTTTGCGCCCAACAATGTGCTGCTTTTCCCTGTTCAGCTGACGGAAAGCATTTGCGACTTTTTGATCTTCGGAATTCTCATCTTTCTGCTTGTAAAAACGCCAACCGAAAAACTGAAGAAAAGCAATCTTCCGGAAATCTACCTCATTATGTACTCCGTCGTCAGGTTCGTCCTGGAATTCTTCAGAGGAGACGCTGTGAGAGGCCACTTCCTGATCTTCTCCACATCTCAGTGGATCAGTATCGTGATCCTCATTGCGGCGGGAATTTCATGCGTTGTTCGTACAAAACAAAAAAGAAAAACAATATAGCAGGCATATGCCTTCAGGATGCGTTTACGCATCCTTTTTTTGTGGAAATAACAGGGGAATATAACCCCTTACAGAACTTGATTATAACAAATTGTGAGAAAATTTACAGAAAATAAATGGCTTGACAGGCAATATTCAGATATAATTTTTCTGAATGCGGCTGACATCGTGCAGTCCGCTGATATGAAATCCCTACAAAATACTAAAAACAAAATCCGAAGGGAGAATTCAGATGAGAAAAAAGATCGTTTCAGCTTTAACTGCGGTTTTGACCGGCGTACTGTTACTTACGGGATGCGGTTCGAATTCCGCAACGCCGAATGAGGCAGATTCAAAAGAGGGAACTGAGATCACTATGGTGAATTCCAAGATCGAGGTAGTGAATCAATTAAAGGATCTGGCCGAGGCTTATAAAAAAGAGACGGGGGTTACCGTAAACATCATTAACGTAGGACCCAGCGTCGATCCCCAGGCTACCATCAAGGGGCTTTATCTTTCGGACCGGATGCCGGATCTTATTGTCTGTGAATCCTCGTCCTTTGCGGGATGGGAAGGGCTTCTTGTGGACATGTCCGATCAGGAGTGGACGAAGAGAACGGATTCAGCTTACACCGACAGCACCTACGGTACCATGGGCTTTCCTTTTACAACGGAAGCCATCGGGCTTGCATATAATGCTGAGATACTTAAGAAAGCAGGCATAGATCCGGCGACTCTCACAAGTCCGTCAGCTTATAAAAATGCATTTAAGACACTTGATTCTAAAAAGAAAGAACTGGGGCTCACGGCTGTTGTGGGCTTCTGCACGGAACCTGAGGAACTGGGCTGGTCATCGGGAAATCACGTGTTCGGAGCGTATCTTGATTCCGGACTTGCGAGAAATGATACGAAGTACATCGATCTTCTTAATGACGGTGGAAAACTGGATGAAGAAAGATTTGCAGCCTTTGCGGATTTTGTGGGACTTCTTAACAAGTACTCGGATCCGGCACTTTTAACAAACGGAACCTAC
>JAILNG010000163.1 GCA_024691875.1 Lachnospiraceae bacterium
GTATATCTGTGAACAATACATCTCAAAACATAAAAAGTCGGTCCTTAGGCCGACTTATAAAATTTTCGGAAACTATCATTATTGATCCGGCGTAACAATATATAATTCCTTATCTTTTGCCCAACTTTCCGCATAGGATCCTTCCCTGACATAAACCGTCTGAAGCGCCTTGCAATTTGAAAAGGCATCGTCCGCAATGTTCACAACGCTCTCGGGTATGCTAACCTCGGAAAGTGAGAAACAGTCCTTGAAGGCTTCCTTTCCGATGGTGGTGACCGTATCGGAGATCACTGCCTTCACCAGACGATTGCATCCGTAGAACGCTCTCTCTCCGATCTCTGTGATGCCTTCGCGGATGCCCACGGTGCTCAGATGATCGCACTCATAAAATGTGAAATCCTCTATCTTTGTAAGTCCCAAAGGCAGTGTGATATCCTCCAGTGCACTGCAGTTTCTGAATGCCTCGGATCCGATCTTTTTGAGACCGTCGGGAATCGAAACGCTCTTAAGTTTGTAGCAGCCCCAGAAAGCCATACTGCCTATGCTCTCCACTCCTTCGGGAACTTCCATTTCTATAAGGGATCCACAGGCGAAGAACAGAGCATTTTCAACAGTTGTAAGCCTTTCCGGAAGATTTATGCTCTTAAGTTTTATACAGCCGGCGAAAGCACCTTTTTCAATGGTGGTGATGCTGTCGGGAAGAGTGATCTTTACTGCTTTATCCACATTCTTGAAAGCATATTCTCCGATCTCTTTAACTTCTTTGCCTTCTATGGTCTCGGGAACGATGATCTTCTTCACATTATCTTTGAACCTGTCGATCCTTATGCCCCCATCCTTTGTTTCGCTGTACTCAAACCTGCTCGCACTTGTTGCGCCGCATCCCGTAACCGTAAGGGTTACAGCTGCGGCAAGGATTAATAAGATATGCCTTAATTTCATTTCCTGCCTCTTGATCTTTATTTATTTACCACCAGGCTTGCAAAGCCATTTTTCCTTGCCCACTGATCGGCATAGGAACCACTGACGGTCTTGATAGTTTTAAGATTCCTGCTTCCCTGCAGAATGTTGTCGCTTGCGGAAACCAGGCTTGAAGGGAAAGTGACGGACTCAAGGCTCGCACAGTAGCCAAAGGCTCCGTCAAAAATGGTCTCCACACCCTCGGGGATCACGATCTCTTTAAGAGCATCGCAACGATAGAAAAGGGTGGAAGGAAGGATCTTTAAGCCTTTGGAAAGCTTTACTTCCTTTAATCCCACGCACTCAGAAAATGCGCCTTCGCCAAGATCGGTAACGCTGTCTGGAATTACTACGGATGTGAGTCCGGTGCAGTTATCAAAAACATGATAATAGATCGATGTTACGCCTTCGGGAATCGTAACGGACTTAAGCCCCGTGCAATCACCGAAAGCCATGTTTCCGACAGTCTTTACAGTATCGGGGATCACTATGCTCTCAAGCTTCTGGCAGCTGAAAAATGCAAATTCACCGATCTCGGTGATGCCTTTGGGAAGATCCAAGGATGTGAGACTTGAGCACTCACGGAAGATCTCCTCTCCCATACTCTTTACGCCTGAGGGCAGCTTTACATCAGAAAGTGAGGTGCAATATGCAAACACGCCGTTTCCAAGGGTTGTAAGGCTGTCAGGAAGGGATATGCCCTTAAGATTTTCGCAATGTGAAAAAGCTTCTTCCTCAATGACTGTAACGCCCTCGGGGATCTTTATCTTCGTCAAGCCTTCGCTAAGTGAGAATGTCTTGTCATGTATCACGGTGATCCCGTTGGGAAGTGTGAGGTTGTCAAGCTTCGGACAGCTTGCAAAAGCGATCCTTCCGATCTCCTTAACGCTGTCGGGAATAACAACTTCGGTGATGTCCTCCAGTCCGTAGAAAGCCCCCTCTGCGATCTTAGTGATGCCCTCGGGCACTTCGATCTTTGCGGAATGTGTGTTGTCCTCTCTCATCCACTTGGGTCCCTTGAACTTGGAAAGTGAATCGCAACCGATGAATATGTTTGTGGCATATGCCTTAACATCGCCGGTGAATGTTGCTTTTTTAAGCCCTGTGCACCCGCCGAAGGCAACTCCACCGACGCTTTCAACGCTCTTGGGGAAAGTGATCTCTTTAAGAGAAATACAGCCCTCGAAAGCACCGTAACCGATGTCCTGTAAATTGTCCGACAGCTTGATCTCCGTCAGAGCAACGCATTCAGAAAATGCATAATTGCGAATGACCCTTACGGTGTTGGGCATTGTGACTTTTGTGAGTCTGTCGCACTCACAGAAAGCACTGTCACCGATGGCGATCACCCCTTCGGGGATCGTTACGGAAACGATCTCGTCATTGCGATAGAATGCGTTTCCGCCCACATAAACCACTTTTTTGCCCTCGATGGTCTCGGGAATGACTACCTGCGTCTCAGTTCCCAGATAATAGTCAAGGCGCACGCAATCATTGACCTTATCCATGGTGTATATGTAATCCGTTCCGTCGACCCGCTCGGAGAAATCGTACTCCGGAAGCGGATCTGTGTTGACTTCCGCCCCGCTCTTGTCTCCGCAGGCAGACAGAACCATCGTACATGCCGCTACTGCACAAAGCAGTGTTCTCTTGATCTTCTTCATATTTGCCTCCCTATATGCTGAGTTTCGTTTATATATGATAAACTTCATTTACCTCTCTTTTACCAGTCACAGTATAGCAACTTAGCATCTTTTAGTCAATTGCATGATAGCAAGAAGATTATTTACAAAAGTCAAAAATAAATATAGAATAACTTGCTGATATATCATTCACTTAACGGAGATCATTTTATGAGTTTATCTGTCATTTTACAGCAAATGGGCGTCATCTGTATTCTTGTTTTCATCGGCATCTTCCTTCAGAAGAAGGACGTCATCGACAACCTGAGTTCCAAAAAGATCTCAGCCATAGTTGTCGACATATGTAATCCCGCCCTTATCCTGGCATCGATCCTCGGAGGCAACGTCACCGCAACCCATATGGATCTTCTTTACGCCCTCGGTCTTGGAGTGGGCTTATATGCCATTTTTGTAATCCTGGGATTTACAATGCCGCGACTTTTGAAAGTTGCTCCCAACAAGCGAAAGTTCTACAACCTCATGTGCGTTTACACCAATACAGGCTTTCTGGGAATTCCCATCGCAAAAGCCATTCTTCCTCCCAATGCCATAATTTACGTCATCGTTGTCAATATAATCTATGCCCTTCTCTTTTACACCCACGGCATGGCCATTCTGGGTTCCGGTGAAGACGGTGCCTCGGATAAAAACGGTGTTCAAAAGAGAGTTTCACTTAATAACCTCCTGAATCCCGGCACTGTCATGGCTGTGATCACCCTCATCATATTCTGGTTTGGCATAGAGCTTCCTCCCATCCTTGCGAACACTGCAGAGTATGTGGGAAATGCCACCGTATTCCTTTCCATGGTGCTGCTCGGAGCATCCATTGCAAAATCGGATCTTTTCTCATCTCTTAAGGATGTGCGGATCTGGATCTTCATACTTTTAAGGATGGTGCTGCTCCCCATACTCATCGTGGTCGCTCTTCACGCAGTCTCCTTCGATAAGACGGCAACTCTCGCCATGTGCCTGATGTCAGCTGTTCCCGTGGGCAATCTCCCCATGATCCAGGCGGAGAAAAAGGGCATGGACACTTCTACTCTCGCTTCTGCCATAGCGGTGACCACAACAGTTTCCATCATTACCATTACCGTCCTCATCGCTCTGGCCACGGAATGGCTCTAGGGATTTCTTCAGATGTAAAAAGCATCGGGATTTGTGAAAGACTTCGATCTCGATGCTTTTTTTCTTGCTTTCCAATGTTTCGGCAATCGAGTAGGAGGCGGTGACTGACCGCCGTCCTCTCACAGCACCGTACGTACCGTTCGGTATACGGCGCTTTCAATAGTTGATGTGCACAGACTGATAGGCTGTGGCTAAGTCATAAAAGCCACTGTTTATCAGTCTTTC
>JAILNG010000181.1 GCA_024691875.1 Lachnospiraceae bacterium
AAGTCTGCTTTTATTTCCGGAATGTGTCATGATGTCAGAACTCCCATGAACTCGATAATGGGCTTTGTGGCTTTGGCTATGGCAAATGCCAAGGACGAGGAGAAACTGAACTACGATCTGGAAAAGATCCGGGAAGCGGGAAAGTACATACTTTCAATTGTAAATGAAGTTTTGGATATAGAAAAGATCGAAGAAGGAAAATCAGAACTCAATGTCTGTGATTTCGACTTCAATGACTTCCTTGATAACTTTGCTGCGATGACGGCTGATACGGCAAAAACCAAGGGCGTAAATTTCAAGCTGGAAAAGAAAAAGCTGAGAAATACTCATGTTGTCGGAGATCCTACCAGAATAGAACAGATCTTCACAAATCTTGTCTCAAATTCTATCAAATTCACGTCTCAGGGAGGCAATGTATCTGTCTTTGTTGAGGAAAAAGAGGACGGAAACGGAGTTGCAAGATTTGAGATCGTTTTTACCGACACAGGTGTGGGGATGTCCGATGACCTGAAAAAGCATATTTTTGAACCTTTTGTTTCCAAGAAAGAAGTCAAGGATGCCAATGACAACGGCGTGGGGCTGGGAATGGTGATAACCAAGAACCTGGTGAACATGATGGGCGGAGACATTTTGGTGGATTCGGAAGTCGGAAAAGGAACCAAGGTGTTTGTTCGACTGAACCTTTTAATCTCCGAAGAAGCGGAAGAGATTGCGGAAGGTGAAGCGGAAACTGACAGGAACATCCGTGAGGACTTTACGGGAAAGAGAGCATTGCTGGTTGAAGACAATGACCTGAATGCTGAGATTGCCGAGGAAGTTCTTAAAATGACAGGCATAGAAGTAGAGAGGGCCTGCGATGGACAGAACGCTCTGGACAAGTTCAGCGCCTCAGACAAAAATTACTACGATATTATCATTATGGATATAGAAATGCCCATTATGGGCGGGTATGAAGCAACAAGGCAGATCCGCAAAATGAGACGAAAGGATGCAAAAAGCATTCCCATCATTGCATTGACCGCCAATGCTTTTGTTTCTGACATTAACGAAGCCAAAGAAGCCGGAATGAACGAGCATTTGGCAAAGCCTATAGATTTTGAAAGGCTCTGCGCGGCTCTTTCCAAATTTTTATAAAAAAATGAGAGCATTGTCCTTAGGGCAATGCTCTTTTAGTACATTTATTATTTTTCCAAAACCTTAATTTCTTCACTTTCGTCAATGATCCTGCAACCATAGTAGCCTGCTTCTTCAAGCTTTCCGAAGAGTTTACCCAGTTTTTTGATCTTCTCGACCAAAGTTACATCGTATTCTTTACGATATTCATCTGCAATCTTGATGGCATTTACAACATCATCCGCAGGATAGATCACAGCCAGTTTCTTTTTTGAATCGGGAATTCGGAAGTTGTTATCGTTCAAAATGCAAACGATCCTTTCAAAACCGATAGAGAATCCGACAGCGGGTACTTCCTCGCCGATGAATTTACCGATCAGATTGTCGTAACGGCCGCCGCCACCGACAGTTCCGCCGAAATCAAGAGATTCGATCTCAAATACGGTACCGGTGTAGTAGCCTTGACCGCGGACGAGGGAGCAGTCGTACTCGATCTCGTACTTTCCGTTGTTCAAAGCATTGATCTTGTCGATGATGGAACCAACCGATTCGATGGGCTCCTTGTCTTCAAGATACTCTGCTGCATCGGCGAGAGTGAAAGGTTTTTTGGACATCATTTCGATGAACTTTTCGCAAGCAGCTGCTGCAAAACCCTTTTCAAGAAGCTCAGCCTTTACTCCGTCAAAACCGATCTTATCGGCTTTATCGAAGGATATGCAAACGGAATCCGAGTCCTCTGCCTTGAAGCCTGCTGCCAGGATCAGGTTTTTAAGGATCCTTCTGTCATTTATACGGATCTTGAAATTATTGATACCGATGTTTAAAAGAGCCTTTGCTGTGGTGTCGATCAGTTCAACTTCACAGTTTTTTGAAGTACTTCCCAAAATATCAATGTCGCATTGGATGAATTCACGGAGACGACCTCTTTGAGGACGCTCAGCTCTGAAAGATCGATCGATCTGGATCACCTTAAAGGGTGAAGCAAGTGTGTTTCTGTTGTTTGCATAGAAACGGGTGAGAGGGAGAGTAAGGTCATAGCGAAGACCGAGATCTGCAATGTCTTCCTTTCCGTTAGCCTTGTACTCTTCAAGGGCTTCTGTAAGCTTGTCTCCTCGCTTCATTATCTTAAACATGAGATTAAGATTGTCGCCACCTTCGCTCTTGTTCAGGTTTTCCATATCTTCGATAACGGGGGTGGTGATCCTTTCAAAGCCACAGGATTCATACACTTCCAAAATCTTTCTCTGAACATAATCTCTGAGTTTTGTCTGGGAAGGCAGATAGTCGTTGGTTCCTTTAACAGGTGTGGTTTTCATGTATTTTCCTTTCATAAAAGAAAAAGGACCGCATACCAATGCGGCCCTTAAAAAGTGCTTGATTAAGCGATTGCATTAACAGCCTTGGTAAGTCTGGAAACTTTTCTTGCAGCTGTGTTCTTGTGGAAGATTCCCTTGGAAGTAGCCTTGTTGATCTCAACAACAGCATCCTTGAGAGCTGTGCTTGCAGCAGCCTTATCGTTTGCAGCTACGGCAGCTTCAACCTTCTTTACTAATGTCTTAACCTTGGACTTGATCATCTTATTTCTTAATGTCTTTGTCTCGATGACATTGATTCTCTTCTTTGCTGACTTAATGTTTGCCATTTTTGAAACACCTCCGATATAATGATTTCTTCATTCGTTCTGCATGACGGCTTTAGAAGAGTCGGACACGGACGTTCCTCTAAAACATACCCAAGAATAATAACGCGGATGTTTGATTCTGTCAAGATAAATTTTCACTCAGAGCCTTTTCTTTTTTACTTTTCGGTTTTCTTAAGAAAAGCACTTTGGCAACTCCCGGAAGAAGATGAGACAAGATCACCACGATCAGGTAGGCACTGAGGAAAATTATCGCGCTGAGGAGAAGCACTCCCAGCGGCCTTTTTAACACTGACAGCTTATCCGTAAAATGGTCCAGGATCCAAAGCATTATTGGATAATGGAAAAAGTAGATCCCAAAGGATGCCAGCGATACGGATCTCCAAAGCTTGGAAAAAGGAATACGATCTCCGATAAGAAAAACTGCAGAAAACAGTGACAAACCGAAGAGCGGGAGAAGAGCATTGCTGTATTGCACGGTGATCGCCGCATTGTGTCTGTAAGACCAGCAAAGAATGGCTCCCGTAAGGACAGCTGTTAAAACGGAACAAAGGGCAAAGAGGAAAGCGCAGAGCCCTTTACGATCGATCTTTAAAAGACGGGGTTCCAAACATATTTTAAAAAAGTAGCCAAACAGTACAAGCATTCCGTTGTGCGCTCCCATGTATGAGATGTTAATGCGCGATGAAAGCAGTGTGTGACCTGTGGGGCCCAGAAAAATATTTAATGTGGGAACCAGGAAAAAGTAAAAGTAGCCTGCAAGTAACGGGAGGACAAAAGCTTTTGCCGGCAGTTTGTGTAAAACTATAGATAAAAGTGGGATGAAAAGGTAGATCCCGATTATTGCGGGGATGTACCACATGTGCCTTAGGTATTTGAATTCTTGTAGCATAAGGCTGTGACGCACCCATTCTCCCAAAGAAAAGGGCTTAAGTTTAACGACGAATACCGCAAAAAGTTCATAAAGAGCAACCCAGATCTCAAAGCAGATGAGCAAGGGGATCAGCTTCTTCTTCCAAAAAGCTTTTACATCATCAAAACTGTTGTATTCACGGGATAAAAGAAGGTAGCCCGAAAGCATCAGGAAAAGAGGCACACCCATTTGTCCCAAAGCGTGAGCGACATTTCCGAATACAAATGATCCTGTGGAAAGCGAATTCATGCCCTTAAGTGTAAAACTGTAGATCCTGTTTACGGAATGAACCCAGCAGACCATCAGGATGGCAAGGCTTCTGATGAAGTCAAGGGATGGATTTCTGTTTTGTGATCTGTTCATAGATTTCTCCAAATAGTTTTTTATTCCGAGATGCATTAAAGCCTCGAATTTACTTAATCAGCATATCATATTTTAATTATATTGATAAGACAATATTTTCATTTTGTTGTTGCTTATTGGACTTTTTTCATTTAAAATATTCCAAGCGAACAGATGTGCGGACGGAAAGGTCGTTTTGTACATTGAAAAAGAAGATATTGATTGTTCTGATTGTTGTTTTTGCAATTCTTTCAGGTCTTTGGTACGCATTTTTTTATAGGGAAGACAACGAGGAAGCGGAAAAATCTTCGGAAACTCAAGCCCCTGCAACATGCGCACCTTCACCGTCTCCAACGGCTATTCCCCAATTTTTTATTGTTGTGCATATGTGCGGATCGGTAAACTCTCCGGGAGTTGTACGGATCGAAAAAGGCGACAGACTGATCGATGCTGTAAAAGCGGCAGGCGGCTTTAACGAGGAAGCTGACAGAAATTATTTGAATCTCGCAAGAGTGCTGCAGGATGGAGAAAGGATCTACGTTCCTTCGTCTCTTGAAACAGCGCTTCTTACGATCAAAGATGTTATTCGCGGAAGTGAAACGGGGATTTCCGAAGATAAAGAAGAAAAGGATAATATAATTAACATTAATATGGCAGATGTCGGGGAATTGACGACTTTACCCGGAATCGGAGAAAGCAGGGCCAAGGACATCATTGCCTACAGGAACAAGGTGGGAGCCTTTGAAAAGAAGGAAGACATCAAAAATGTAAGCGGCATCGGCGAGTCTTTATATGCACGTATTGTCGATCTTATCACAGTGGAATGAGGTGGAACATGGGAAGAAAAATTTTGGTTGTAGATGATGAGAAATTGATCGTAAAGGGTATCAAATTTTCGTTGGAACAAGATGAATACGAAGTGGATTGTGCGTTTGACGGAGAAGAAGCTCTGGAAAAGGCTAAGAACAATGAATACGATCTGGTCATATTGGATCTGATGCTTCCAAAGATGAACGGATACGATGTCTGCCGGGAGATCAGGGAGTTCTCGGATGTACCGGTGATAATGCTGACTGCGAAGGATCAGGACATGGACAAGATCATGGGGCTTGAGTACGGTGCGGATGATTACGTCACGAAACCTTTTAATATCGTAGAGGTAAAGGCCAGGATCAAGGCCATTTTGAGACGTGTCGGAAAGAGGGAAGAAAAGGAAGCGGCTACAGTAACCTTCGGAGAACTTACGGTAGATGCGGAAAACAGAAGAGCACTTTTGAACGGAGTGGATGCGGGCCTTACAGCCAAGGAATTTGACATCCTGCAGCTTCTTTCTTCAAATCCGGACAAGATCTACGACAGAGACAAACTCCTCACCGCCGTTTGGGGCGAGGACTTCTACGGCGATGCGAGAACGGTGGATGTTCACATCAGACGACTCAGAGAGAAGATCGAAAAGGATCCGGGAAATCCGGATTACATTCATACAAAATGGGGAATAGGATACTACTTTGAAGCTTAAGAATTTCATGAAAAAACTGAACAGCATACAGTTTAAAGTTTGTCTGTACCTGATACTTTTTGGCATCATACCCATGAGTATCA